>CAIVVQ010000038.1 GCA_903909465.1 uncultured Opitutia bacterium
ATCTTCTAACCAACTGAGCTACCACCCCAGATAGCCAAAAGGAAGTTCAGAAAGCCCCTGCGACCCCTACCTGTCAAACGGAAAACCGACGGATTTATTGACGAACTTGGCCTGTCCCGACCACTTCGAACTTCCAAGTGGTCAATTCCCTTAAGCCCATAGGGCCGCGGGCGTGGAGACGGTCGGTGCTGATGCCGACTTCGGCGCCAAAGCCAAATTCGCCGCCATCGGTAAAGCGTGTGCTCGCGTTCCAATAAACGCAGGCGCTGTCGATTTGTGCCAAGAAACTACGCGCCACTTTTTCATCGGCGGTGATGATCGCATCAGAGTGGTGTGAGCCATTCCCTTCGATGTGTTGCACGGCTTCAGCTAAGCCCGAGACGACTTTTATATTAATAATCAGCCCGAGGTGTTCCGTCCGCCAGTCTTGGGCCGTGGCGGCTTTCGCACCTTTGATGAGCTGAACGGTTTGTGTGCAACCGCGAATCTCGGTTTGTTGTGCCGCAAAGGCAGCACCGAGTATGGGTAAGAATTTGGACGCAATCGATTGATCGACGAGAACCGTCTCGGCGGCATTGCACGCACTGGGGCGTTGGCACTTCGCGTTGATGATTATCTGCTCCGCCATTTTTAGGTCGGCCTGCGCGTGCACGTAGATGTGGCAGATGCCAGCATCGTGTTTGATGACAGGAACTTTAGCGGAATTAACTACGGCTTCGATGAGTCCGGGTCCGCCGCGAGGCACGATGATATCCACGATGCCGCGGAGTGAGCCGAGGACAGGGACCGCTTCGCGATCGGTGAAAGGAAGCAGTGTGACGGCTTCAGTGGGCAGTCCGACGGCCTTCAGTCCACTCGAGAACGATTGGGCTAAGGCGAGGTTGGTGTGCAGTGCTTCACTGCCGCCGCGCAGGATGCAGGCGTTACCGGATTTCAAGCAGAGGGCAGCGGCGTCGACGGTGACGTTGGGGCGCGATTCGAAAATGATGGCGACGAGACCGATAGGTACGCGACGACGGACGAATTTTAATCCGTTAGGGCGAGTCCAGGATTCGGTGATTTCGCCAACAGGGTCAGGTAAATGCGCGACAGCTTCGCAAGCAGCAGCGATGTCCTCGAGTCTTTTCGCGTCGAGCTTGAGGCGATCGATCATCGCGGCGGTTAATCCTTTGGCTTCGGCTTGAGCGATGTCTTTGGCGTTGGCGGCCAAGATAACGGATGCATCGGCGCGCACGGCTTTAGCGGCGGCCAAGAGTGCTTGCGTGCGAACTTCGGTCGAAGCCAGTGCCACGGTGCGTGCGGCCTTCTTGGCTGCTTGAGCCAGATCGGTGACGCGTTGCAATAAATCGCTCATCGCAGGGAGAATCGCGTGCCAATTTTCTTATTAGCAGCGAGTTCGATGAGGACGTTTTTGCGCCGGCCATTAGCGATGACGGTATCGACTTTACCTTCGGCGGCGATTTCGGCGGCTTGAAGTTTGGTCACCATACCGCCGACGTTGCGCTCGGAGCCAGCACCGCCCGCGAGGGCACGGATGCTGGAGTTAATTTCTTTTACGGCAGGAATGAGTTTCCCTGAGCCATCGGAATGGGTCATGAGTCCGTCCACTCCTGAGAGAATGACGAGTAAATCGGCTCCTACCAATGAAGCCACGTGGGCCGAGAGACGGTCATTATCGCCGACACGAATTTCTTCGTCCGCAATGGCGTCGTTCTCATTGATAATAGGAACGAATTTTTTTCGTTTCAGTAAAAGGTCGAGTGTGGCGCGGGCATTGCGCGTGCAGGCACGGCTATCCAGATCCCAGTAAGTCAGGAGCATTTGAGCGCCGAGTAATTTATGACGAGCCAGGTGAGTGCCGTAAACGGACATCAACTCAGGTTGGCCGACGGTGGCGCAGGCTTGGAGTTCGCGTGCGTCCTTCGGGCGCTTCGACAATTTCATCGCGGTCATACCCGCGGCGACCGCACCAGAGGAAACAATTACGACTTCGATGCCGCGTTTCATGAGTACGGCGACTTGGTCGGTGATGCGTCCGATTTGAACGCGGTCCACCTTGCCGTCTGCACGTGTCAGCAGGCCTGAGCCAAGTTTGATAACCCAACGTTTTGCCATAAGTATGGTTAACAACTTAGCGGACGTCCTCCGCTGTTGTCCAGCGTCAGAGTAAGGACGACTCTTGGGGAGGGGGCAGTAAACCCACGGCACGCCAGCCTTTTTCGGTAAGAATGCGACCTTGGGGCGTGCGCGAGACGTAGCCCTCTTGTACGAGGAAGGGTTCATGGACCTCTTCGAGGGTGTGTGCGTCTTCACCGATGGCGGCACCTATGCTGTTGAGGCCCACGGGTCCGCCTCGGTGTTTTTCAGCCATCGCGCGAAGGAAGCGGTGATCCATGTCGTCGAGTCCGTTCTGGTCGATCTCGAGTAATTCCAGGGCAGCTGCGGTGACGGCAGCATCGGCTTTGCCGTTCGCGCGTTCGAGGGCGTAGTCGCGCGTGAAGCGCAAAAGATTATTTACAATGCGCGGTGTGCCGCGGGCGCGACGAGCGACTTCTTCAGCGCCGCCTTGATCGAGTTGCAGGTTTAATAATTTTCCATTGCGCGCGACGATGGAGAGTAACTGTTCGCGCGTGTAATAATCGAGACGCGTTTGTAGGGTGAAGCGACTGCGTAAAGGCGCAGTGAGTAAGCCGGTGCGTGTGGTAGCGCCGATTAAAGTGAATTTAGGTAAATCTAAACGCACGCTGCGCGCGTTGGGACCTTGGTCGATCATGATATCGATGCGAAAATCTTCCATCGCGGAGTATAAAAATTCTTCGACCGTTTTCGGGATGCGATGAATTTCATCGATGAATAAAATTTCACCTTCTTGTAAACTCGTGAGCAGGCCGGCGAGGTCGGAAGCTTTTTCCACGACTGGGCCGGAGGTGACGCGAATCGGACGACCCATTTCTTCGGCCAAAATCATCGCCAATGTCGTTTTGCCTAAGCCGGGTGGGCCGTGGAGGAGAATATGATCGAGTGTGCGATTTTCGCGACGCGCGGCACCGATCATCACGCGTAGGCGTTCGACGGTGCGGGCTTGACCGACAAAATCATCGAGCTTCGGTGGCCGTAGAGATTGATCGAGCGCGCGATTTTGGAGCGACGCTGCCTCTTTGCCAGAAGGTGCGGGAGAGTCGGGTGAATCCTTGGCGCGGGCCATGTCAGCAAAGTGCGTAGAAGAGGCGGACTTGGCAACCCTCAGTCTTCGGCGAAGCCCTTGGGCATCGCGGCGGCGGGTAGTCGTTCGATATCCGCACCGAGTGCGCGGAGACGCTCTTCAAAGTGTTCGTAGCCACGATCGAGGTGGTAGAGTCGTTGCACCCAAGTTTCGCCTTTGGCAGCGAGGGCAGCGAGAATCAAGGCGGCTGATGCTCGAAGATCGGAAGCCATCACCGGTGCACCCGAGAGTGGGCGATCGCCGTAGACGGCGGCGGTCGGGCCATCGACGCTGATTTCGGCGCCCATGCGCTGCAGTTCAGCGGCGTGCATGAAGCGCGACGGGTAAACTTTTTCGGTAATGGTGCTACGGCCGTCGACGAGTAATTGGAGCGCCATGAATTGCGCTTGAAGGTCGGTGGGAAATCCAGGGTAGGGCTCAGTGACGATTTCAACCGCGCGCGAAGGGCGCCCGTGGGCGCGAATGTAGTCGGCCCCCGTTTCAACCTGCACGCCCGCCTCGCGTAATTTATCAAGGAAGGCCGTGAGGTGATTGGCGTTGGCGCCTTTCACGGTGACGTCGCCATCGGTTATGGCACCCGCGACTAAGTAGGTGCCGGCCTCAATGCGATCGGGGATAATAAAATGTTCGCAGCCGTGAAGTGAATCTACGCCCTCAACTTTAATCGTCGGTGTGCCTTGTCCGCTGATCTTCGCGCCCATTTTAATGAGGAACGTACAGAGGTCGACGACTTCGGGTTCTTGGGCGGCGGACTCAATAGTGGTCATGCCCGGAGTGGTCGTGGCGGCCATGATGATATTGGCCGTGCCAGTGACGGTGCTACCCATCGGGCCGCCCATAAAAACGGTATCACCTTTGGAATGTTGAGCGTCGATGGTGACCAATCCGTTTTCAACGCTGACGATACAACCCAAGGCTTCGAGGCCTTTTAAATGTAGATCAATCGGGCGCGGTCCGATGACGCAGCCACCGGGAATTGCCATTTCCGCTTGGCGCAAGCGACCGACTAAGGCGCCGAGTAAGCAAACTGAGGCGCGCATTTTACGCACGAGGTCGTAAGGCGTTCGGTGAATAATTTTACGGGCCTGAATAATCCATATACCTTTTTTAGGTTGGGAAATTTCGGCACCTTGGTGCTGAAGGATTTCGACCATGAAGCGTACATCGCTTAGGTCGGGTACATTATGCAGGACAACTTTTTCGGTCGTTAATAAAGTCGCCGCGAGAATAGGGAGCGCCGCATTTTTTGAGCCGGCAACATGAATGGTGCCCTGAAGTTTTCGGCCACCTTGAATGCGTGCGACTTGGAGCATGTATAAAAAAGCGGGGGCGCCTTAGCGCCCCCGTTTCATTTAGCCTTCGTACGGACCGGAGCGACGGTCGCCTTGGCTGCGACGGAAGTCAGGACGTCCGCCGGGTCCACCAGGACCACCGCGACCACGACCTTGTCCACCGCGAGGGCGATGGCCTTGGCGAAAATCGCCACGGTGTTGACGCTGTTCACCACGAGGGTGTTGAGCGCGCGAGCCAGTCGATGCTTTGGTTGAAATACCAAAGAGTGCGACGAGCTTACGCTTTAAGTTTACCCAAAAACCAATCGGGGATTGGACAGGAATCACCACTGGCTCGATTTGCAAACGTGGACGTTCGCTACGAGGTTCGCGAGGCGCGCGCTCAGGGTTTCGACCTTGTTCATATCCTTGTGGGGCATGTTGAGGAGCGTGTTGAGGGCGATCGTAACGTTCACCACGTGGTTCGCGTGGGCCGCGGGATTCGTGGCTACGCTCTTGACGTGGTTCGTGTTGTGATTCGGGGCGACGTTCAGGACGGAATTCGGCACGAGGTGCGCGAGGTTCGCGAGGGGCTTGAGCGGCAGCGGGTTGGTGAGCGAGTTCGCCAGAGATGGATTCTTTGGCGAGTGCGGGATTTTCAATGACGCCGATGGACGGACGCGCATTTTCAGTTTTGCCAGCAGGAGCAACGTTGGAAGGAACGCCGCGACGACCAAATTGCTTTGGGGTGGCGATCGTACCTGGTTTTGCAACTGGTTCGGCGGATGCACCAATCACTGACAGGGGAGGTAGGGCCGCGTGGGCGGATTCTAACTTTGCTTCGGTGATGCGAGGTGCAGGTGTACTGACTGGGTTTTGGGTCGCTGGTGTGGCGACGTTGGGGGCGGAGGCTGGCTCCTGCCCACGGTTTTCTTCTTGGTTCATTTTTCTCTTGGGTGTAGCGGCTAATTATTGGCCGCTCGGTTATAGCCTGTTGGCTCCGTTGTGGAGTTATGGGCTGATTTCGGACTCCTGCTTCTATCTTAATTAAGTTATAGAGGAGGCGAATGGACTAAGACTTGGGGTCTTAGAACCGTTGTGAATAAATCCCTCCTCCTTAATTAACAATAAGAAAGTCCCCCGACGGCCTAAAAAGGTGAAAATATGTTCACAAAATCACCTAAAACAGCCGATTGCCCGTCTGGCCGCTTAGCGGGCCTCGTCGGTGAAGCGCTGTTCGCGGATCAGGACGATTTTGACGGTGCCTTGATAAGAGAGCGTTTCCTCGATCGAGGTGCGGAGTCGGCGGAGTAATTCAGCTGCGCTGAAATCATCCACGGTGCCTGGGTCGACGATCACACGCAGCTCGCGTCCCGATTGGAAAGCGTAGGCTTCGCGTACTCCGGCAAATTTCATGGCGAGTTCTTCGAGGCTCTTCACGCGTTGGGCGTAGCTCTCCACTGTGGAAGTGCGAGCGCCGGGGCGAGAGCCTGAGATGGAATCCGCAATCATCACGAGCGGTGCGTAGAGACTCTCAGCTTCCACTTCGCGGTGGTGGGCGGCGACGGCGTTGACGACGCGGTTGTCTTCGCCGAGGCGACGTAAAAGATTCGCTCCAGCGAGTGCGTGGCTCGTGCTGATTTCTGCTTCCATCGCTTTACCTAAGTCGTGCAGTAATCCAGCGCGTTTAGCGGGTAATGGATCAATGCCGATTTCGGCGGCGAGGAGGGCGCAGACTTGGGCGACTTCGATGGAGTGCGCGAGGGTGTTTTGGTTGGCGGAAAGTCGGTAGTGTAATCGCCCGAGAAATTCTTCAATGCGAACATCCATTGGTGGTAGGCCGAGTTCACGTACCGCATCGTGTCCGAGGCGTTGGGTCTGACGTACGATTTCATCGGCCGAGGTACGCACTAATTCTTCAATTAACATCGGCGTGATACGCCCATCTTTAACTAAGCGTTCCAAGGCGATTTTGGCCACCTCGCGTCGCACCGGGTCGAAACAAGAAATGAGCACCATGCCCGGGGTTTCGTCGATTAAAAGTGTGGCACCTGTGCTTTGTTCGAAGCTGCGAATGTTGCGACCCTCGCGACCGATTAATCGACCCTTCATGTCTTCGCTTGGAATTGCGACGCTGACCGAAGTCGCCTCGCAAGTGGTTTGCGTGGCGAGTCGTTGCATGGATGCGAGCAGAATGCGACGCGCTTCATCTTCAACTTCTCGTTCGGTGCGATCAATTTTTTCGTGTCGGAGTTGGCGGGCTTCGAGTTCGTAATCATTTTGTAATGACTCGAGGGCGGCACGCTTGGCTTGTTCGGGCGAGAGTCCTGAAAGTTGGAGCGCTTGTCGTTGTAAGGATTCGCGCTGACGTTCGTTGGCGACTTTAAGTTCGTTGGCGATTTCAGCTTCGATCTTCGCGGTCGTCAGCAAGCGATTGGCGTGTCGATGCGACTCTTCGGCTTGTGCTTGTAGCTCGGAAGCTTCCACGCTTGCTTCGCGGCGGGCTAATTCGACTTCGTTTTTCAGTCGCGCTTCGCGCAGTGCACCGAGGGTGGATTCGCGCCACTTGGCGAGCACGTAGGCAACGATGGCTCCGGAGGAGAACGCTACAGCGGCAAGAATACTTTGGTCAGCGGCCACGGCCATGGTTGTGGTTGGGCAAGAGACGCCCAGTCGACAACCCTTGCGGTATCACCTTTCACCGCAAGCCCTTTCGGGAGGTTCGCCTTGCACAATAGGGTTTAAGTGCTTGTTTTTAGGAATGTCACACTTGTTCCTAGATGAGGAATCACAGGCTTCGGTCTGGTGGGACAAATTTACCAACTTTTCATGGCGGACGGATTGGACGCAGGTCATTATTATTGCTTTACTGAGTGCATTGGGAGTGCTGGCCATAAAGTCGGCAGGATCGTATCGCCAAACAACTTTTGCGACTTCGCAAATGATTTTCATCGGGATCGGTTGGGTTGCCTACTGGGTGGTGGCCTCGCTGGATTACCGTAAGTTGCGGGTGCATGCTCGACGCATTTACCTGATCGGAATTTTACTGCTCATACCGGTTTCGCTTTGCGCCTTGTTGAAGGTCGATGTGGGAGCCTTCATTCGAAGTATTAATGGGGCGCGTCGGTGGATGGACTTCGGTCCTTTTTCAATTCAGCCCTCCGAGTTCGCCAAGGTTTCGGCCCTCGTCTTTATCGCCGCTTTATTGGCCTTAAATCCGATTGGGCCCGTGCGTTCAACCTGGCTCACGGTTTTAAAGGTTTTAGGGGCCGCCTTCTTGCCCTTTGGCTTGATTTTTATTCAGCCTGACTTAGGGTCTGCGCTTATCTACCTGCCGCTGTCATTTGCCTTACTTTACGTTGCCGGCCTGAGTTCCAGGTTCTTTTTGGTGGCAGGTTTGAGTGCCCTTATTTTAGGGGCGGTAGTCACAATCGATTTAGTGTCCTATGCCGCTAAAATTTCGGCCTACGCTGAGGCAAATCCCTCCGACCGAAATCCAGCCAAGGCGATCCGCGGTAAATACGAAGAAACTGCTTGGTTTGTGTTCTTAAAAGATTATCAGCGCGAGCGCTTACTATCTTTTGTCGCCCCTTCGGTGATTGATCCACGTGGCTTAGGTGCGACGTGGAATGTGAAGCAGGCTAAAATTGCCGTGGGTCGTGGCGCTTTTAACGGTCAAGGCATTGGCAATGGTTCACAGGCAAAATTCGGGTACCTCCCTGAAGCCGCTGCGCATAATGATTTTCTTTTTTCGGGCATGGCCGAAGAGATTGGTTTCAAGGGGGGCGTTCTAGTGGTTGCCGCCTTTGCATTACTTTTTTGGCGAGTCATTCGAACGGCCTTACGGACCGTCGACCGCTTTGGTTCCCTGTTAGCGATTGGTGCAGCCGTGATTCTCGGCACGCACGTGGTCATCAACATCGGAATGAATATCGATTTAATGCCTGTCACGGGCGTTCCACTACCTTTCCTCAGTTACGGGGGGTCATTTGTGCTCAGCTGCTTCCTGCTCCTTGGCTTAGTCCAGAGCGTTCATCGACATTCGGTTGATGGCGGCGATCACAATGGCTCTTCGGCTGCAGGATCTCTTGCATAACCGAAATGTCTGACACTAACGAACCCGAAGATCATTTAGACGACTTACCCGAAGAAGCCCAAGCTTCCTCGTCTGGCGTCGACCAAAAGAAACTCGCAGAAGATGCCGCCCGCCGTCGCAAGGAATTACCCATCCTGCAACGTATCGCAAAGCACTTCTCGAAGGACCGCGCGATTTATCGCGAGCTGGTCATCAATGCCGAGACGCTCGAAAAGCGGGTCGCGTTGTTGACGAACGGCGTCCTCGATAAATTCGAAATCGAGCACAAGGGAGAGAACCGCATGGTGGGTTCGATCTTCAAGGGCCGCGTGCAAAATTTAGAAGGCGGACTCAAGGCCGCCTTCGTCGACATCGGTCAGCCTAAGAATGCTTTCCTGCATTACTGGGATATGTTGCCAGCGGCGAATGACTCACAAGTCGAGTTCACTCGCGACAACGAATCGGCCGAGCAAAAACAGCGCAAGGCGCGCTACCAAGCGAAAGACATCCCGCAACTTTTCCCTGCCGGCTCAGACATCGTGATCCAAGTGGTGAAGGACCAGATTGGCACCAAGGGTCCACGTTCAACGACGAACATCGCTTTGCCCGGTCGCTACGTCGTCCTCATGCCTTTCAGTGGTGCGTGCGGGGTTTCGCGTAAGATTGAGGACCTCCCTGAGCGCGAGCGCTTGAAGGACATTCTGCGTTCATTGACCATCCCTGAGGGTATGGGTGTGATTATTCGGACAGCGGGCGAAGGTAAACAGGCCCGCTGGTTTGTGCGCGACTTGCACATGTTGCTCCGTCGCTGGCAGGCCATCGTCGAGAAAATCAATCAACCCGAACGTAAAGCGGTTCTATTGTACAGTGAGCCAGGTTTGATTGAGCGCACCGTGCGCGATTTCTTAACCGAAGAAGTTGACCGCATCTTGGTTGATAACCCGGAGGACTTCAAAATCGTCCAGGAGTTGGTCGGCGAAATTTCTCCACGTTCCCGTTCGCGCGTGGAACTTTACAGTGACCCAATTCCTGTCTTCGAGCGCTATAATATTGAGCGTCAGATTGAACAGCTCTTCCAACGTCGCGTGCCCCTTCCTAGTGGTGGCGAAATCGTGATTGATGAAACCGAGGCATTGACGGCCATCGACGTGAACACCGGCTCTCACCGCAGTGGTAAAGACGGCAAGGACGGCAATTACATCACGATGGCAAACATCGAGGCGGTTACCGAGGCGGCGCGTCAAATCCAACTCCGCAATTTGGGCGGCTTAATCATGATCGATACGATTGACATGAAGAGCCCGAAGGATCGTAAGAAAGTTTACGACACGCTGTGCGATGCGATGGAAGGGGATCGCGCAAAGCACCAGATTCTCCAGATTTCACAGTTGGGCGTATTACAGATGACCCGTCAGCGTCACACCGAGTCGAATACGACCTCGATGTACACGGCCTGTCCGCACTGTCAGGGTCGCGGTATAGTCAAAAATCCGCGCACCGTCTCGGTCGAGATTCAACGCAAGCTCCTCAGCGTCATTCGTCGCCAACGCGAAATCGTCGGACCCGACAAAGAATTGGAAATCAATATTCTCCTGCACCCGATTAACCTCGAGCGCATTGTCAGCGAAGACCGTGAGTATTTCCGCGACTTAATGAAATCATGCAAAGTGCGCTTGGGCACGAAGCCTGATCCGACCTACAGCATCGAGGCGTTCAAGCTCTTCGATGGTGCCGGTAAAGAACTGCGCTAATTCCTATGGCTGCGGCATCGCTTGAGATTCGTCCAGTGAACTGGTTACAGGCGGACGAATCTCGTGCGGTCGTCGCAGTTTTAGATTCCTATGCCTCGCACCTGGTGGGCGGCGGCGTGCCACTGTCAGCAAAGGTGAAAGAGAATTTAAGCACCGAACTTTCAAAGCGTACGAACGCCTTGGTGCTCCTCGCGTGGTCCGAAGGACAGGCGGTCGGCCTGGCAATTGCCTTTGAAGGCTTCTCCACTTTTGCGTGTCGGCCTTTAATTAATATCCACGACTTGGCTGTACTCCCAAAGTTTCAATGTCGTGGAGTCGGTAAAGCCTTGATGGCGGCGTTGGAAGCCGAAGCTGTGAAGCGTGGCTGTTGCAAGCTGACGCTCGAAGTTTTGGAGCACAATCAGCACGCTCGAAAACTCTACGAAACCGTGGGTTTTGCGTCCTATCAGCTCGATCCGGCCGCTGGGCGAGCACTCTTCTTAGAGAAGAAATTAGCTTAGTTTAATTTTGGGACGGTGACTGAGTAAGCGCAGTCCATTGAGACAAACTATTACCGTGCTACCTTCGTGAACGGAAACGCCTACTGAAAGGGCGGCGCCTTTAATCACCACAATTATCGCCATTGTCAGCGCGGCACCGATGGAGAGCGCGATGTTAAAGCGAATCGCGGAACGCGCGGCCTTGCTGAGTTCAATCGCGCCAATCAGTCGACCGATGCGATCATCCGTTAAAACCACATCGCTGGACTCAAGGGCGGCATCGCTGCCCCGGCTCCCCATCGCAATCGCCACATCGGCAGCGGCGAGGCCTGGTGCGTCATTGACGCCATCGCCGACCATTGCGACCACGTGGCCTTCGGCCGATAGGTTGCGAATGGTTTGCATCTTCGCCTCGGGCGTGAGGGCGGCGGCGTAATTTTCGATCCCCACCTTCTTGGCGGCGACGGACGCCGCCTCTTCACGGTCTCCCGTAAGCATGAGGGTGTGAATGTTCCGTTTATGGAGTGCCGCGAGGGTGGCGGCGCTTTCAGCGCGAATCTCGTCTACCAAGGTGACGCGCACGATGGTTGTGCCATCCGAACCCCAAACTTCGCTGATGATGGCCTCTGGACCCAGTCCAGCACTCTCAGATAGAGGTGCCCCGACGAACTCGCGTGAGCCCACGCTCCAGCGGCTGCCGTTAATGGTGCCGGCGATGCCTTGCCCGGGTGAGTTAGAGAGCCCTGTAACAGGGAGGAAACGTGCCCCCTCGGCCTGGCAGGCCTTAACGATGGCGTAAGCGAACGGGTGAGTGGAATTGCTTTCTAAAGAGAGCAGGGCGCATAACGTTTCAAATCGGTTGCTTGTTGCGGGGAAGACTTCGAGTGCGGCGACCACTGGCTGACCGGTGGTCAATGTACCGGTTTTATCAAAGCAGATGTAGTCGACATCGGCGAGTCGCTCGACGGCCGAGCCTCCGCGAAAAAGAATTCCTTGGCGAGCACCCGCGGCGATGGCGGCGAGAATAGCGGAGGGCACCGAGAGCACTAAGGCGCACGGACTGAGCACGACGAGAAGCGTCATCGCGCGGTAAAGGGCAGAGTCGTCGGCACCAGTGGCGGGACGGCCCAGTATGTAGTATTGGACGAGGAAGAAGACGGTGGCCGCACTCAATGTGAATAACGCATAGATATCTCCCCAGCGATCGATGGCGCGCTGCGCAGGCGCTTTACTCTCTTGGGCTTCGCGGATGAGGGTGACGATTCTTTGCAGTGCACTGTCTTTCTCTGCTTTAGTCACGCGCACCACCAGTCGACCCCATGTATTGAGTGTGCCGCTCGAGACGGAGTCACCCGTGCGTTTTTCGACAGGCTTTGCTTCGCCGCTGAGTGTGCTTTCATCGATTGAACTCTCTCCTGATTCCACTTCACCATCGGCGGCAACGAGTTCGCCAGGGAGAACAACAATGCGGTGACCTGGTGTGAGTTGTGCGACGTTGATTTCGGATTCCACACCATCACTTCCGATCAAGCGGGCGTGCTTGGGAGCACCTTCCAGGAGGGCATCAATCGCACCGCGTGTGCGGTGCATGGCGTAGTGCTCAATCGCGCCCGCAGCAGAGAAGAGGAATAAAAGCAATGCACCTTCTTCGGCGTGGCCCACGGCAGCGGCACCGACGGCGACGACAATCATCAAGAGGTGAACGTCGATGCGTTTTTCCAACAAAGCTTCCCATCCGTCGATGAGGGCATCCCAACCGCCACAGAGACATGAGAGTGTGATGAAGGCGGCGGAGATCCAATGTTGAGTCGATGCCGGTGGATAAACTTGAGCGAAGAACAGCGAAAGGATGCCAAATAGACCGCTTAGAGCGCTAAGAACGGCTAATTT
This sequence comes from uncultured Opitutia bacterium, assembly GCA_903909465.1. Classification (GTDB taxonomy): domain Bacteria; phylum Verrucomicrobiota; class Verrucomicrobiia; order Opitutales; family UBA953; genus UBA953. The sequence goes on from CAIVVQ010000038.1 coordinate 12,690, forward strand.
CTTCCATTCATCGTGATGTTCGTCGCTCATGTCTCAGCATCTTGCTGTGAATGTGTGTACGGTCAATCACTCTGCTCAAAACGACGCCGATGATGGCCTAGAATTTTTCAGTTTTCGAAATTTTTTCATCCAGAAATTTGGTAGGTAATTTTCGGCATCGGGGCATGATGAAAATTCCTCTTGCGCAGTGAGTATAAATGACTATCAATTTTATCTAAGAGTTAACCGCAACGTGACGAACCGAACCGAAACCCCTAGCGAAAGCTTAATCACCGTGTCGCTTCCCGTGAAGCTTCACTCCGAAGCAGTCGCCTTTCAGCAACGTTCCGGTCTCACTAATCTGAGTAAAGTGATTCGTCACGCACTCGAGAGTTACAGCGATAGTCGTCCAACTGTTGAGCCCATTGCGTCTCGACAAGTATCTTTCCGCGTACCCGCGGAGCTCCGTACTCGTATTACCCGCCAGGCCAAGAATGCCCGGGTAAGCGTGGGGCGAATCGTCAGGATGGCGCTTCAGGCGCTGCCCTCAAACCCAACAACGATCCAAAATAAGGAAAAAACTATGGCAAAGAAAAAGGCCGCTAAAAAAGCGACCAAGAAGGCCACCAAGTCGAAGAAGAAGTAATTCTTCTGAGACTTTCCGTCCTTCGTGACGGATGGCCGCCGGCAACAGCCGGTATCACAAGGACCCTCGCAAGGGGGTCCTTTTCTGTTTCTAGGGTAAAAGGTTGTTGGCTTGAAAAGGGTGGGGCGGGGGGTTTGTCTTACTTTTTAACCCATGAGTTCTCCTTCTGCTAAAGATGGCCGTATCACCATCACCAACGGCACGCTTCACGTTCCAGATCGCCCCATCGTTCCCTTCATTGAAGGCGACGGCACGGGTCCAGACATCTGGCGTGCTTCGGTGCGCGTCTTGGATGCGGCGGTGGCCAAGGCGTACGCCGGCAAGCGTCAGATTCAGTGGCATGAAGTTTTAGCGGGCGAAAAATCTTTTAAGAAAACCGGAGACTGGTTGCCCGAAGCGACGCTCACTGCGTTCCGCGATTACCTGGTCGGCATTAAGGGTCCGCTCACCACGCCGACAGGTGGAGGCATTCGCTCGCTCAATGTCGCACTCCGTCAGCAACTGGACCTCTACGTTTGTCTCCGTCCGGTACAATGGTTCACCGGCGTGCCTTCGCCTGTAAAGAATCCCGGCAAAGTAGACATGGTGATTTTCCGTGAGAACACGGAAGACATTTATGCGGGTATTGATTTTGAGGCTGGTTCCGAGGTTGCGCTCAAAACCCTTGATTTCATTAAGACAAACTTCCCTAAGGAGTTTAAGAAAATCCGCTTTGGTGCCGAGGATCCATCGTCGGTGGGTCTGGGCATTAAGCCTGTTTCACGTCCCGGATCCGAGCGTCTGATTCGCTCGGCCTTGCAATACACCATCGCGAATAATCGCAAGTCGCTGACCTTGGTTCATAAGGGAAATATTATGAAGTACACCGAGGGTGCATTCATGAAGTGGGGTTACGATTTGGCGAAGCGCGAGTTTGGCGCTGTGGAAATTGACGGCGGACCCTGGTGCAAGATTCCAGAGGGTAAGCCAGGTGCGGGCATCATCATTAAGGATGCGATTGCCGATATCACCTTACAGCAGATTCTGACTCGCCCAACCGACTTCGACGTTATCGCTACCTTGAACTTGAACGGCGATTACCTTTCCGACGCCCTCGCGGCGCAAGTCGGCGGCATCGGCATCGCGCCGGGCGGAAACATCAATTACCTCACCGGACATGCCATCTTTGAAGCCACGCACGGCACCGCTCCTAAGTACGCGGACAAAGACGTGGTTAATCCGGGCTCGGTTGTGCTCTCCGGTGAAATGATGTTACGCTACATGGGTTGGACCGAGGCGGCTGACCTCGTGCTCAAAGGTTTGAATGGTGCGATTGGTGGCGGACGAGTGACTTACGACTTCGCCCGTCAGATGCAGGGAGCGACCGAAATTAAATGTTCGGAATTTGGTGACGCGATTATCGCGGCGATGTAATCGACGCATAGTGTTTTCTACCTGCAGGTGCAGGCCTTCTTGGGGCTTGCACCTGTTGTTTTTTAGGCTAACAAAGGGTCTTCTTACCTAACCTATGAAACATTCCTTCCACGCCCTCGCCCTCGCCGTTTTCAGCATGGGCATCGCTCAAGCTCAATCCGCTGCTCCTGCGGCACCTGCACCCGTCGCGATCCCTGATCTCGCCGCCCGTGCCAGCTTCTCTTGGTCTTCCAAGAACGTTGCCCGCGGTAAAGTTCGCTCCAGCGATGATGGCCTCCTCCAATCGCAAGTCACCTTAGAGTACAGCGTCCCTACCTTCCAAGGTGTTTCCGCTTACGCGAGCGCCTACAGCGCAGATAACTTCGAGCGCACCTACACCATCGGTGCTCGCACCGATTCCTCCGTTGGCACCTATGATATCGGTTACCAGCACTCTACAGCGACTTCCGTGGCTACGCTATCGGGTAACGGTTTCATCCAAGCACTTTCCGACCAAGAGTTCTACGTCGGTCTCGTTGCTAATAAAGATGTGGCGCTTCGTCCCTCCGTGTATCTTTACCACAGCACTGAACTCAAGCAGACCAACTTGGTGATCTCGGGTCGCAAAGATTTCGTTGGCGGTGAAGTCGGTATCCCTGGTTTCGATATTTCGACCAAAGTGTACGCCGGATCGGTTAATTCATCCGCCAGCACCTACCAAGCTACGGATAACGCCTACCTCTATGCAGGTGCTTCCGTGGACGTGACCCGCACGATTGGATCCGGTGCCGTTATCGGTGCAGGCGTCCATTATGCTTACAACACCGATGGCCAGGCTAAGACCTCGGGTAGCACGACCTGGTACAAGGTTTTCGCTAACTTCCGCTTCTAAGCCGAAAAAGTCCTGATTTCGTTAGAAGGGCGTGACTTTGGTCACGCCCTTCTTGTTTTTACGGTTTAGAGGGTCCAACCCCGTTTTTCGCCTCTTTGGGTGTTGACGGAGGGGTCCCAAGTCTCATTTTCCGACTTTCCCTCTTTATGAAGACCACGCTAGCTAAGAACGTGCAGCTCAAGGACAAGACCTGGTACATCATCGATGCCAAGGATCAAGTTCTAGGCCGTCTCGCCGTCAAAATTGCCAACGTCCTCCGCGGACGCCACAAGCCAACCTACACGCCCCACGTCGACACGGGTGATTACGTCATCGTGCTCAACGCTGACAAGGTGCGCCTCACGGGTTCGAAAGAAACCGACAAGACTTACATGTTCTTCACCGGTTGGGTAGGCACTGCTTACCGCCGCACCGCTGCTGCGATGCGCGAGCGTCGTCCTGAGTTTCTCGTTAAGCACGCCGTTAAAGGCATGCTCCCTAAGAATCGTTTGGCGAATGACATGCTCTTGAAGCTCCGTGTTTACGCGGGCGAAAAGCATGATCACGCGGCATCGAATCCTCTCCCTTTCCCAAAAATCTAATTATTATAAGTTTCAATGAGCGCTGCTAAGTCTTCTCCTATTTCTGCCGTCGGTCGTCGCAAGACGGCTTCGGCTCGTATCCGCATCACGCGTGGCACGGGTGTGATTTCCATTAACGGAAAACCCATCGAAGAATACCTTTACACCGAAGCCCTCGTTAAGGCGGCCACTGCTCCTCTGCGTACCTCCGGTCTCGAAGGTCAGCTCGATATTGCCGTGAACGTTATCGGTGGCGGTCCTAACGGACAAGCCGGAGCGATTTCCCATGGTTTGGCTCGTGCCATCCAGAAGATGGATCCAACCCTGCGTGCCCCTTTAAAGAAAGACGGTCTCCTCACCCGCGATGGTCGTATGCGCGAGCGTAAGAAGCCCGGTCGTCCTGGTGCCCGTAAGCGTTTCCAGTTCTCCAAGCGCTAAACCGCCTCAGGAAACAGGAACAATCAAGGCCCCGGCACCCCGGGGCTTTTTTATTGCCCAGTTTTCTATGTCCAAGCGTCCAAACGTTGTTTAATCCTTCTCTATTCCGCTATGTCTCAAACATTGACCAAGGTCGGTATTGTAGGTGCCTCGGGCTACACCGGGGAGGAGTTGGTGCGTGTCCTAGCGCAACACCCTAAGGTATCGCTCGCCGCCGTTTGTTCGCGGTCATTGGCAGGCAAGTTCGTCGTGGATGAGTTGCCACGGTTGCGGGGCCTAGTCGATGCGTCGTTGAAATTTTCGGCATCGTCGCCTGCCGACTGTGCTGCGTCCGATGTGGCCGTTTGGTTCTTGGCTTTACCTCACGGCGTGGCGACCGAATACGCCGCGCCCTTGGTGGCAGCGGGCAAAAAAGTTTTGGATCTCTCGGCAGATTTTCGGTTACAGAATTTAGATAATTATAAAAAATATTACGGACACGAGCACCCCGCACCTGCGTTGGTGGCACAAGCCCAGTATGTGATTCCTGAATTACAAACGAGCGACGCTTGGAAGTCCGCCAAACTCATTGCGTGTCCGGGTTGTTACCCGACCAGTATTCAAGTACCAATGGTGCCGCTCTTGCGGGCCGGTTTAGTGAAACCAGAGCCTGGTCGGTTAGTGGTCAATTCTTACAGCGGTGTTTCGGGCGCAGGCAAAAAAGCCGAAGTGAATTACCTTTACTGCGAACGGGAGGGCTCGGTGAAAGCCTACGGTATTCCTGGTCACCGGCACATTGCCGAAATCGAAGAAGCGTTTTCAGCGGCTGCGGGTCAGCCCGTGGTCATACAATTTAATCCGCACCTGGCACCCATGCATCGGGGGATTGCGACCACGATTGTGGTACCCGCAGTAGGCGTCACGGCGGCACAAGTGGAAGCATGCTGGCAGAAAGTTTATGCGAATAAGCCTTTCGTCTCGATTTTGAAGTCGGGCGATTTCCCCGACACCGCACACGTCGCCAACACGAATCGGGTTTCGATCTCGGTGGTGGCCGACGCACGGACTGGTAATTTAATTATCACTTCAGTCATCGATAACCTCTTGAAGGGTGCGGGCGGACAAGCGGTGCAGTCGTTGAACTTGATGATGGGCTGGCCCGAAACCACGGGTTTGCGCTAAGCGATTTCCCCAATGGCTATTGAGTTCTTTAATGATTCTCCCGGTATTACGGATGTCCCCGGCTTTCGCCTCGGTGCGAGCGGTTGTGATATTCGCAACAAAGGGCTGGAGCGGATGGACTTGGCCTTAATCGTGGCGGACCGGCCATGCGCGACTGCCGGAGTTTTTACAACGAACGATGTCAAAGCTGCCCCAGTGCGTTTTTGTCAGGCGGCTTTAATTGCCTCTAAAGGAATGGTGCGTGGCATTGTCGCCAACAGTGGCAACGCCAACGCCTGTACTTCGGTACAAGGCGATGAAGATGCTTTAGCGATGGCAAAACTTTCAGCCGCGGCGGTGGGTGCACCGAACGAAACCTTCATGGTTTGTTCCACGGGACGGATTGGCGAATTGCTGCCCATGAAAAAAGTCGCCGCCGGAATTTCTCAGGCCGCGCAACGCCTGTCGAGTGATTCAGCCGAAGGGATGCGGGCCGCGGAAGCGATTTTAACCTCTGATACTAAGCCTAAAACTGCCACCGTGCGTTTTAATTGGCAGGGTAAAAAAATCACCATCGCCGGCTTTGCGAAGGGTGCGGGCATGATCGAGCCTAACATGGCGACAATGTTGGCGTTCGTGGCGACCGACATTTCGGCCGAGCCTGCTTTTTTAAAGACCGCGTTGAAGTCGGCGACGGATCAATCTTTTAACTGCGTCAGCGTCGATGGCGATATGTCGACCAATGACACGGTTATTTTAATGGCTTCGGGTGCCTCAGGCGTCGCAGTAAATGCGCAAGCCGACGGTGCCCTCCAAAAACTTTTCCAAGAAGCGTTGGATCGCATCTGTTTTGCGTTGGCCGAGAAAATTGTCGGCGACGGAGAAAAAATTACGAAAGTCGTGTCGGTCGAAGTCGAAGGCGCCCGCCAACGGGTCGACGCCGAAAAGATCGCTCGTGCCATCGGCAATTCACTCTTGGTGAAGTCTTCCTGGTTTGGCGAAGACCCTAATTGGGGTCGCTTAGCGGATGCCGCTGGCTACGCCCGTACCGGCCTCGATGAGGCTAAGCTAGACATCTATTATGAAGACGTTCCGGCCGTCTTGGCGGGCAAGCCTTTGCCCGAAAACAAGCCACGCTGGAAGGAAATCGTCAAAGCCCGCCAGTTTAGGGTGCGGATTAATCTGAACCTCGGTTCGGCTAAGTTTAGGCTGTTGGCATCGGATCTGACGGACGGGTATGTGAATTACAACAAGAGCGAGTAACCGCATTTTCCATTTGCACGTCTGCCCGCACCACTGACACTGCTTTTCTGACTGTAATGAGTACTCCTGCTGCTGCGCTTAAGGCCGAAGTTCTTCTCGAGGCCCTGCCGTATATCCAAAAATTCCGTGGCTCAACTTTCGTGGTTAAGTACGGCGGAAGTTTCATGGACGATCCTAGTCCAGAAGGTCGCGATCGCGTAGCGACAGACATCGCCTTCTTAGCCGCGGTCGGCATCCAAGTCGTGGTCGTACACGGTGGCGGCAAAGCCATCACGCGGGCAATGGAAGGCGCGGGAATTAAATCCGAGTTTCGTGGCGGCATGCGCGTGACCGATGCTTCGACGGTAAAGATTGTCGAACAGACTTTGAATGTGGAAATCAATGGACAGATTTGTGATTCATTGCGGGCACGTGGCGCGAACCCGCTGGGCATGCCCGGCAATCACGTTAACCTTTGCGAGAAACTTTTTGGGGCGGATGAAAACGGTAACCCGGTTGATATTGGTTACGTCGGCGACATTAAATTCGTGAAAGCGAAGCTGATCAAAAAAGCTTTAGCCGATGGTTTCTTGCCCGTCGTTTCGCCAATCGCACTCGATGTGGATGACCAGGCTTACAACACGAATGCCGATGTTGCTGCCGCTGCCGTGGCCGATTCACTGCGCGCGCGCCGTTTGATTTTTATGAGCGATGTGCCCGGTCTCTTGGCCAATCCAGCCGATCCTAGCTCGTTAATTACGACCTTAAGGGTCAGCGAAGTCGACGAACTCAAGCGCAAGGGCGTGATTGCGGGCGGCATGATTCCTAAGGTCGATAGCGCGGTGAAGGCCCTTAAAGAAGGCGTGCGTCGCGTTCACTTTATTGACGGTCGGGTACCCCATTCCTTGCTCCTCGAAGTCTTCACCGATAAAGGTGTCGGCACCGAAATCGTTCACGGCTAATGAGTGATTCGTCACACACTTCTGATGACACCGCGGCACTGTACACACAGCACGTTGCCCATAATTATTCGACGCCTGCTATCTCGTTGGTGCGCGGCGAGGGCACATGGGTTTGGGATTCGAACGGTAAAAAGTATTTAGATTTTGCTTCTGGTATCGCCGTGAATGCCATTGGACACGCACATCCAACCTGGGTGAAGCGTATCAGCGAGCAGGCGGCCAAGTTGGTACACGTGAGTAACCTTTATCGGAATGAACCGCAGGGTAAACTGGCTGCCAAGTTAGCGAAGTATTGCGGCGCTGGGCGGGTTTTATTTTGTAACAGTGGTGCTGAAGCCAATGAAGCACTTTTGAAATTAGCCCGACTGCACGGTAAGAAAAAATCCGGTGCCGAGGGTAAATGTTTTGGCGTGGTGGTGGCGGAACGCGCCTTCCATGGACGAACCTTCGGTGGCATGTCGGCCACTCCTCAAGAAAAAATCCAAAACGGGTTTAGGCCTTTATTAACGGGCTTTTCTGCGGCTCCGCTGAATGACATTAAAGCCTGGGATAAGGCGATCAGCGCGACCGAAACGGCCGCGGTTTTACTCGAAACCATTCAAGGAGAGGGTGGCGTCTTCGTGGCCGAACCCGCTTTCCTTCGCGACCTGCAGGCGCTCTGCAAAGTGCGTAACGTGTTATTTTTAATTGATGAAATTCAATGCGGCATTGGACGTGCCGGAAAATTCTTTGCGTATGAATATTCGGGCGTGAAGCCTGATGCGATTGCCATGGCCAAGGGGCTCGGTGGTGGTTTCCCCATCGGCGCCATTTGGATGGCTCCGCCGCACGATGAACTTTTCCAACCTGGTTCGCACGGAACCACTTTTGGTGGCGGTGCTTTAGCAGCGACCGCAGCTCTGGCGGTACTCGAAGTCATCGAGGGCGAAAAACTTTTAGCGAGGGTCGAGGCCCAGTCGCCCGCTTGGCATGAAGCGCTTAATGGCTTAGCCAAAAAATACCCCGCACTCATTAAAGAAGTCCGGGGCTTGGGTTACATGGTAGGTGTGGCGATGAATGTGGATCCGCTCCCGGTGGTGGCAGCGTTGCGCGAAGCAGGACTGTTGGCGGTGCCCGCGAGCGGAATTGCGATTCGCCTTTTACCGCCGTTGAACGCTTCGACTGCCGAGCTGGCGGAAAGTGTGAAAATTTTTGATCGGGTCTTGGCAGGCGTTAAAACCGCCTAATCGTCCAATATAGGCACTATTTTCATCTGTCCAAAAGCTATCCAATAGCTATTTTAATTTTTTCCTTTCATGCGTCACTTCCTCAAAGAGACCGATTTAACCGTTGCCGAAACCGCAGCGGTGTTCGCCCACGCGGCTGCCTTAAAGGCAGGCCGGGGGAAGGATGCGTCGTCCGCATTGGCCCGTCAGTCGTGGGGCTTGCTCTTTTTTAAGAAGAGCACGCGGACGCGGGTATCCTTTCAAGTCGGGGTGCATGAGCTCGGTGGTTTTCCGATGATGCTCAATGCGGATGACATGCAAATCTCGCGGGGTGAAACCGTAGCGGATACCGCCAAGGTGCTTTCGCGTTACCTGCACGGCATGGTGATTCGCTGCCACGAGCATGCGTTGCTCGAAGACTTTGCGAAGTGCGGCACGATGCCCGTCGTCAACGCGCTCTCAGATTTCCTGCACCCCTGTCAGTTCATGACAGACATGTTCACCCTCGCGGAGCGTTGGTCGAAGGGGAAGCCCGAGCAGTATGCCGCTTCGCTCAAGGGTCGGAAGATTGCTTTCCTCGGTGACACTGCCTGCAACATGGCCCACTCGTTTGTGTTGGGTGGCGCCGCGCTCGGTATCGAAATCGCTTTGGCGGGTCCGAAAGGCTACGAGCCCTCGGCGGAAATTCGTGAGCAGCTTAAGCGCGATGGCTTAAAGGAGACGTTTACTTTTACGACCGACGCCGCCACGGCGGTCAAAGGTGCAGACATGGTGTACACCGATGTCTGGGTGAGTATGGGCATGGAGGCCGAGAAGGCTGAACGGCTCAAAACCATGCAACCTTACCAAGTAAATGGGGCTTTAATGAAGCTGGCCAAGCCCGACGCCTATTTCATGCACTGCTTGCCCGCGCACCCCGGTGAAGAAGTTTCGGCGGACGTGTTGGCGAGTCCGCAGAGTATCATTTTTGACCAAGCCGAAAATCGGTTGCACGTGCAAAAGGCGATTCTCGCCTTCCTCTCCGCTGCGAAGCGGTAAATACTTTTATTATACACATGAGCAAAAAGAAGAAAATCGTTCTCGCCTATTCGGGTGGCCTCGACACCTCCGTCCTCCTTTCCTGGATTAAGGATAAGCACCACGCTGAGATGATCGCCTTTTGTGCGGACATCGGCCAAGAGGATGAATTGAAAGGCCTGAAGCAAAAGGCGATGAAGACGGGTGCCTCCAAGTTATATATTGATGACCTGCAGGCTGAGTTTGCCCGCGATTTTATTTTCCCGATGATGCAAGCGGGTGCGATTTACGAAGGTCAGTACTACCTCGGTACTTCAATTGCGCGTCCGTTGATCGCCAAGCGCATGGTCGAAATCGCGCGTAAAGAAGGCGCCACGGCGATTGCTCACGGTGCGACCGGGAAGGGGAACGACCAAGTGCGTTTTGAACTCACCTGTGCCGCTTTAGCACCCGATTTAGAAATCATTGCCCCCTGGCGCGACGACAGTTTCCGTAAGGATTTCCCCGGACGGGCGGAGATGATTGCGTACTGCGCGAAGCACAAGATCCCCGTCGAAGCCAGTGCGAAAAAGCCCTATTCATCGGATCGAAACCTCTTACACATTTCTTACGAAGCCGGTATTTTAGAGGACCCTTGGATGGATGCATTTGCTCCAGTTAATAAAGCGATGTTCAAGCTCTCAGTTTCACCGGAAGACGCGCCAAATAAATCAGAGTACGTCGAATTAGAATTTCGTCAGGGCGACTGCATTGCGGTCAACGGCAAGAAATTGAGCCCGCTCGAAGTCATGCGCACCTTGAATAAGATTGGTGGCCGTCACGGCGTGGGTCGCGTGGACATGGTCGAGAACCGTTTCGTCGGCATGAAGAGTCGCGGCGTTTACGAAACCCCGGGTGGTACGATTTTACATTTTGCGCATCGTCAAATTGAGTCGCTCACCATGGATCGCGAAGTCATGCACCTGCGTGATTCTTTGGTCCCACGTTACGCCACTTTAGTTTACAATGGTTTCTGGTACGCACCGGAGCGCTTGGCTTTACAGGCGCTGATCATCGAGTCGCAGCGTAACGTCACGGGTACCGTGCGCGTGAAATTATATAAGGGCGGCATTTATGTGGCCGGCCGGAAGAGTCCGCGCTCCCTTTATAATCCGCATATTGCGACGATGGAAGCGGACCCTACCAAGGCTTATAATCAGAACGATGCCACGGGCTTCATTCGCCTGAATGGTTTACGTTTGCGTGTGAACTCGAAGGTCAACGGGGTGCAGAACCTCAGTAAGACCGCCGCTAAGGTTTAATATGAATATAAAAAAGGCGTCCGAGGGACGCCTTTTTTGTTTTAAATTGGAGGCGCGGGTCGGAATTGAACCGACGCATGGGGCTTTTGCAGAGCCCGGCCTTACCACTTGGCTACCGCGCCTAACATTGACTAGGGGCCATGCTGACTCACCTCACCTTTCTTTCAAGGGTTTTATGCATGGGCTTTCCTTTCGCCGAATACCGTGTAAATAAGGGGTATGTTGCCTCCGCCCCCATTTCGCATCGGTCAAGGGTACGATATTCATCCCCTGGTGGCGGGTCGCACTTGTATTTTGGGCGGCGTCAAAATCCCGTCTGACGTGGGCCCTGATGGGCACTCGGATGCGGATGTATTATTGCACGCCTTGGCAGATGCGATTTTAGGGGCCGCAGGGTTGCGTGATATCGGTCATTATTTCCCTAACACCGATCCCGCTTTGCAGGGCATAAATTCGGGCGTGATTGTAAAAAAAGCCGTGAGCGAAGTCATGGCGCTGGGTTGGAGAATTGGGAACGTCGACCTAGTGGTGTTGGCCGAGCGACCCAAGGTCAGTCCGCATATTTCGGATATGAAAAAAAGTGTCGCACAGCTTCTGGGGATCGAGGTCGGCCAAGTGGGAATTAAGGCGACGACCAACGAGGGGATGGATGCGATTGGGCAGGGTAAGGCTTTGGCCGTGCAGGCCGTTTGCCTAATTTATCGTGGCTAAACTGGCTTTTTCGCCATTGGGCTTGTCAAAAGACTAAGAAAAGCCCATTTTTAAGGGCTACTCTCTTTGGAGGGTAACCCTAATGGAACAGACCCTTATCATTCTAAAGCCCGACTGTATGGAGCGCCGTCTCTACGGCACCGTCCTGGCCCGATTTGAGGCAGAAGGTTTTGATATCATTGCCTGTAAGTTGACGGTGTTGACCAAGGCCCAATTACGTGAGCACTACATTCACGTGGCCGATAAGCCTTTTTACCCAGACATCGAAGCCTTCATGTCTTCGCGTCCGGTGATTATCGCCGTACTCGCAGGCGATAAAGTAATTTCACGTGTGCGCGACTTATTGGGTCCGACTAATTCGAAGGTAGCTCCGAAGGGAACCATCCGCGGAGATTTTGGTACCGAGATGATGCGCAATGTTTGTCACGCCTCGGATAGTCCTGAAGCAGCGTCGGCCGAAATCCATCGCTTCTTTAAGGCGGGCGAAGTTTTTCAGCCTGCGGCGGTTCGAGAGTAAGCCACTGCGGTTTGCATCTTTTAAAAACTTTCGGGGTTTTAAAATTCATGAAACCCTTCCTCTTTCTTTTCTTCGGATTATTTATAATCCAAACGGAAGCGGCGGAAACGGCTGCACCTAAAACGACGGCGGGCTTTGTTTTAAAGAGTTCGGTGGTGGCCGAAGGAGCTGCGATTCCCATTGAATTTACAGGGGATGGCGCAGGTATCAGTCCGCCCATCGAATGGAAAGGCGCCCCCGCGCAAACGAAATCATACGTGGTGATTATGCACCACTTTCCGCACGAAGGGGATCCGGCGCGCTGGTATTGGACACTTTATAATATTCCTGCCAATGTGTCGTCGTTGCCGAAAGGCGTGAAGGGCGTTGGCATCAACGGAACGAATTGCGTGGGACCGGAGTTGGCGTATGCGCCACCGCATTCGAAAGGGCCCGGGGTAAAGAAATACACGATCACCGTTTATGCTTTATCCGAAGCGCCTAAAATTTCGGCGTCACCTAAGTCGGTGAATCGCGACAGCTTATTGGCCGCGATTAAGGGTATCACGCTCGCACAGGCTGAACTTAATTTTACCTACGATCGCACGGGGGTGGTGGGTGCAGATTCATCGAGTGATGCACGATCGACTAAGCCAAAGCGCGATTCGGCAAAGCCCGCCGCACCTCCGGGCCAATAATTTTTGGCCTCTTAGCGACTTCCCCGTTGCCCTCGGGTGGGGTTATTTCGCAATGTCCATCCATGTTGGATCCCAAGCTGCTTCGTGAACAAACCGACTTTGTCCGCAAGGGCATTGCTCGTAAGAAATTTCAGGTCGACCTCGATGCGGTGCTAGCGGCCGACGAGGTGCGCCGTCACGCGGTCGTGGAGTTTGAATCCGCCCGGGCAGAGCAGAATGCAGCCAATAAAGAAATGGCGGCGATGCCCAAGGGTTCGCCTGAGTTTCAGGCAAAATTGTTGGAGATGAAAACCGCTTCTGCACGCGTCAAAGAGCTCGAGAAAAAAGTCACGGAGGCCGAAGAAGTTTGGAAGCACGTCGGTTTAACGGTGCCCAACGTGCCGCACGAATCGGTGCCCGAGGGTCGTACGGAGGCCGACAATAAAGTTGTGGCTACCTGGGGTGATGAGACGAAGTTAGTTTCCGCAGCAGCCAAGCCGCACTGGGATATCGCATGGTTTGCGAAGGCGATTGATTTCGAACGCGGCGTCAAAGTAACGGGTGCCGGTTTCCCATTCTACGTTGGCGACATGGCACGCCTCGTACGGGCGTTGATTCAATATTTCTTAGAAGAGGCCAATGGTGCGGGTTACACCGAAGTGCATGCGCCATTATTGGTGAATGCCGCCAGTGCCACCGCGACCGGTCAATTGCCCGATAAAGAAGGCCAGATGTACCACGCGCAGACGGATGATTTTTATATGATTCCAACCGCCGAGGTGCCGGTGACGAATTTCTATCGCGACGAAATTATCGATGAAGCGGCCTTGCCTGTGAAGCGCTGTGGTTACACGCCGTGTTTCCGACGTGAAGCGGGCAGCTGGGGCGCACACGTTCGCGGACTCAATCGCTTGCACCAATTCGATAAAGTTGAACTCGTGAAATGGGTACACCCCGATCAATCCTTTGCCGAATTGGAATTACTGCGTGGCGATGCGGAACGCTTATTACAAAAATTAAATTTACCTTACCGCGTGTTGCTCATTTGCGCGGGTGACATCGGTTTTGCTCACAGCAAGCAATACGATTTAGAAGTCTGGGCAGGCGGACAGAAGCGCTGGCTGGAGGTTTCGAGCTGTTCGAACTTTACCGACTTCCAAGCGCGCCGTGCCGGCATACGTTTCCGTCCGAAAGATGGAAAACCTGAGTTCGTGCACACCTTGAACGGTTCAGGTTTGGGCCTGCCGCGGGTCTTGGCTGCCATTTTAGAAAATAATCTTCAGCCTGATGGCTCGGTGATTATTCCCGAGGCCTTGCGTCGCTGGTACGGTAAAGAAACGCTTAAGTTTTAAGTTCGCTTTAGATTGGCAGGGCGGGGTGAAGCACTAAGGTCGGAATGTGTCCGAAGCGTTACCACCTGCAGTCGATTTACGCCAAGTCTGCACGCGGTTGCCAGCGTTGCCGCTCTTGGCTTTAGAAAAATTAGAAACCATTGGAGTGGCGGTTTCGGGCGGGGCCGACTCGGTTTATTTATTGGCGGCCCTGTGGGCGAATCCGGATTACCGCAACCGCTTACACGTCTTACATTTTAATCACCGTGTACGCGGGGCCGAATCCGATCGGGACGAAGTATTTGTCCAAAACTTTTCAGCGGCATTGGGAATTCCCTGCGTGGTGGGCCGTCGGAACGAATCGGGCGTGGCGACAGAGTTAGCCCTGCGAGAAGCGCGCAACGCGTTTTTCGCTCAGCAGCGCGCAGCCTTGAAATTAAAAATTATTTGTACCGCACACCATGTTGACGACGTTGCGGAAACGATGCTCATGCGTTTAGCGCGTGGTGCGGGGCTGAATGGACTGTCAGCGCCGCGAGTTTGGCAGGTCTTACACGATGGACACATGCGTTATCGGCCCCTGATTGCAGCGGGCCTGAATAAGAAAACCATTTTACATCAATTGCAGGAAGCGAAAATCCCTTGGCGTGAAGATGCAACTAATGCTTTGCCCATTGCTTGGCGCAACCGCGTGCGCGCTTGGTTGGCGGTTGGAGCGGAGACGGTTTTGGGTGAACGCTATGCCGACGGATTTGCCCATTCGGCACAGGTGATTGAGCAATCTAGGCAGGCATTACTTTCTTGGGCGGATGAACTAGGTGCGGGAGTCGTCGACGGGGTGATGTCGGTCAAAGCACTACGCGGTCGTCCACGTGGATTGATTCATGTCGCAGTGGCGAGGTTTCTTCAGCATCACGGTCTAGGTTTTGCCAGTGGACGCTCTGTTGAGCTTTTAGTCGATGCGATGGAGTGTGGCTTGGAAATTCAGGTTTCTGTTTTGGGTCACCAAGTGAAAATTAAAAATGGCGCAGTTCGAGTGGTGCAGGAGTCCTCGGCGCCACTGGGTTCTGATTTAAGAAATTTAACGCTCGGAGTGCTCGACGATGAATGCGGACTCTTGGCTGAAGTGGTTACGGTTGATGCGTCACTCTGGGAAAAGTTGTCTCGTGGCGACATTCCGCCCGATCGCGAAGTCTACTTATCGGCCGCCGCACTGGGTGCCTTGGCTTGGCGGGGCAGGGTGGAGGGTGATCGTTATCAGTCGTTGGGCTTGAAGGGCGTGGCTAAAGTTTCTGACTTACTCATTAATCGTAAAGTCCCATTGATTCATCGGGAAACCCTTCCCGTGGTATTGAAGGGCGACGAAATTTTGTGGGTTCCATCCATTCCTCCGGCGGAATTATATAAGTTAAACGGCCCCACAGAAAGGGCTCTCAGATTGACTTGGCTTAGCCCCTGCTTAGGTTGAATCCTCCGCCAATGAGCCAAGACAATAACGACGATAAGAACGGGAATCGGATTAACGCCAAGCCTTTGCTGGTTTGGGTCATCCTCATCGGCTTGGTGGCATTGTTGGTTAATTACAGTGCCCCGGTTGCCAATAGCGTGCAACAACTCGGCGTGGGTCAGGTATTGTCGTTGGCCCAGGAGAAGAAGATTAAGAATTTAACCGTGAAGCCTGACCCCTCCGCAGGGTCAGATAGTTGGTATCAACTTTCGGGTGAGCTCGAGGTGAAAGGTGCATCGGCGGACGACAAGTCGCGTTTCGTAGCCGCTGGTCGTGTCACTGAAAAAGAATTTGAAGCCTTACGCAGCTCAGTGGCAAAAGATGCTTTTAAGGAAGTGCCTGCGCAAACGGGGCTCACGATGTTCCTTTATAACGTTCTGCCGACGTTGCTGATTTCGGGTATCGTGCTCTACATGATGTACCGCTTCTTGAAGAACGCGAATCGTGGAGCCATGCAGTTTGCTAAATCGCGGGCACGCTTGAATGCGAATGAAGCCGAAGGCACGACCTTTAAGGATGTGGCTGGCTGCGATGAGGCGAAGGAAGAGGTGAAGGAGATTGTTGATTTTCTGAAGGACCCCAAGCGCTTCACAAAAATGGGCGCCACCATTCCGAAGGGTATTTTAATGGTCGGTCCTCCCGGCACTGGAAAAACTTTATTGGCACGTGCGGTCGCCGGCGAAGCCAAGGTTCCCTTCTTAAGCATCAGTGGTTCCGACTTCGTCGAAATGTTTGTTGGCGTGGGTGCAGCACGTGTGCGCGATACGTTTGAGCAAGCGCGCAAGATGGCGCCCTGCATTATCTTTATCGATGAAATCGATGCCGTGGGTCGTCAACGCGGTGCAGGCGTCGGCGGTGGTAACGATGAGCGAGAGCAGACGCTAAACTCTTTGTTGGTCGAGATGGATGGCTTTGATGGCCAGGCGGGCGTGATTGTAATCGGTGCGACCAATCGCGCCGACGTGCTGGATCAGGCCTTGCTTCGACCCGGCCGTTTTGACCGCCAAGTCTTTGTTGATTTGCCTGATTTAAAAGGTCGCGAAGCCGTTTTGGCCGTGCACGCCAAGCGTTTTCAGCTCGCGCCTTCAGTGGATTTGAATCGTGTGGCACGCATCACCACTGGCATGTCGGGTGCTGATTTAGCTAACTTACTCAACGAGGGTGCGTTACATGCCGGCCGTCGCAATCGCGATAAAGTCGAGATGTCCGACATCGAAGAGGCGCGCGACAAAATTGCTTATGGCCGTGAACGTCGTCGCGTGATGGACGAGGAAGATCGTCGCAGCACAGCCTATCACGAGGCGGGTCACGCCATTGTCCAGGCCGTGATTGATGATGGCACGATGCCTTTACACAAGGTGACAATCTTGCCACGCGGTCGCGCGTTGGGCATGGCGATGTTCTTGCCGAAGAAAGATATTCTGGGTTATTCCAAGGTTCGTTTACTCAGTTATATTTGTACCGCCATGGCGGGTCGCATCGGCGAAAAAATCGTTACCGGCGATATTTCTAATGGGGCATCGTCTGACATTAAACAAGCCACCCGCATGGCCCGTCAAATGGTCTGCGATTGGGGCATGAGTGAGTTAGGGCCGATTTCTTATAACGAAAATTCGGACACTATTTTCTTGGGTCGCGAAATTTCACGCACGCAATCACACAGCGATGAAACAGCCCGTCGTATTGACGAAGCCGTTGCTAAAATTGTGAGCGAGCAGTATACTCGCGCCGAAAAAATCATCACCGAGAATGCCGATGCACACCGCAAAATTGCGGAAGCATTGCTTGAGCATGAGACCTTAGACGGTGTGCATGTGATGGAGATTTTAAAGACTGGTGCGATGCAAACGCCGATTGTTGGTACGCCTGTGCCTAACTTGGTGCGCGAGCCGAATGCCCCTGGAACTGAGCCAGAAGGGGGCGCTCAGATGTCGCCCAACCCTGCTTGAGGTTTGCACCCGAAACGTTTTCACCCTAAGTTCTGATTATGGTTATCGGGCTTACGGGTGGAATTGGTTGCGGCAAAACCGCGGCTGCCAGGTTTTTTGAACCGCACGGCTTTGTGATTGTGGAGGCCGATCAGCTGGCCCGTCAGGCTTTGAATGAGCCAGCGAGTTTAGCAGCGATAGAGGCCCGATGGGGAAGGGAGTGCCTCCGCTCGGACGGTTCGCCGAACCGCGAGTGGATTGGCCGGAAAGTTTTTGCGGACACCGCTGAGCGCACCTTTTTGGAGTCACTCTTGCATCCCAGGGTCGCGGTATTGCGAGCGCAGGCGACGGCAGATCGGAAGCGCTCCTTTGTGGTGGAAATCCCTTTGCTCTTCGAACTGGGCTTAGAGGGGACATTTGATGCGGTGGTATGCGTCGCCTGTTCGGATGCGGTGCGATTAAACCGACTGGAGAATCGCGGTTTATCCCGAGAGCAGGCTGTGGCTAGAATTAGTTCACAAATGCCTATCAGTGATAAGGTTAAGAAATCAAAATTTGTGATTTGGAATGACGGCGACCTCGACTTTTTACAGGCCGAAGTGGACCGTTTGGTGGTTACATTACGGCAGTAAAAAACTCGTTATAAAACGCCTAGTTTGCGATTGCGGATAGGGTGGGCGGTTTTACCGTTCACTTTACACCTCACCCCGCCCTTTACCGGCGGGGACTCATTAACCCCTTCTTCC
This sequence comes from uncultured Opitutia bacterium, assembly GCA_903909465.1. GTDB lineage: Bacteria > Verrucomicrobiota > Verrucomicrobiia > Opitutales > UBA953 > UBA953. Next base: position 30,860 of record CAIVVQ010000038.1, read on the forward strand.
GACTAGGACTACCTACCCGTGACGACCGCCGACGATTTCGTCATCCAATTTATTCAAGACAAGGGACTCGTTTCCTCAGCCGACGTGGCTGAGGCGCGCGCGTCCTTGACCAGCATTCCTGACGGACAAAATCCGGACACCCTGGCAATCGCCAAGCTGGTCGAAGCAGGGAAGGTTAGCTGGGCGAAAATTACCAAGGAACTGGGCAAGGAATTTGATATGGAAGTGATTGACGTCTCGGTCGTCACTCCAGCCGATGCGTTATTAAAATTAGTCGGACGTGAATTGGCGGAACGTTCCAATATTTTACCATTACAAATGGATGGGGCGGAACTGCTCGTTGCCATTGCTGATCCGCTTGACACCGAGACCCTCGATTCGCTTTCGCGCGTATTAAAATTAACTTTAAATACCAAGTTAGCCCCACCCGATGAGCTCAAGGTTGCGATCGAGCGTTGTTATACGGGCGGTCAAGCTGCAGGTGGTGCGGACGATATTTTAGGCGGAATGGGCGGCGATGGGATTGAGTTACCCTCCACGGGTGACGTGAAGCAGGAAGACGCCCCAATTATCCGCTACGTGAATTCGCTCATTGTGGATGCGATTCGTCGCAAGGCTTCTGACATTCACTTAGAGCCGCTCGAAAAACGTTTCCGTGTTCGTTTCCGCGTGGACGGTGTTTTGCAGGAGATGAAGGGCCCCGCTAAGCGCCTCCAGGCCTCGGTGATTTCACGCCTGAAATTAATGGCTGAAGTCTCGCTCGCTGAAAAACGCATTCCGCAAGACGGACGCATTCAGGCTCGCACGGGTGGACGAGACATTGACTTACGTGTATCGATTTTGCCGACCGTTTATGGTGAGTCGATCGTCATGCGTATTCTCGATAAAGAAGGGCTGAAGCTCGGTTTACCCGAGTTGGGTTTCTTTGCGGATGACCAAGCGAAATTCCAAGGTCTGATTTCAGGTTCAGACGGCGTGTTCCTCGTCACCGGTCCGACTGGCTCGGGTAAGTCCACCACACTTTATTCGGCGCTGAATTATATTAATAAGCCCGACCGAAAAATCATCACCGTGGAAGATCCGGTGGAATACCAAATGGCTGGCATCAATCAAGTGCAGGTGAAGCGTGATGTCGGTATGACTTTTGCGGCCGCTTTACGTGCGATGTTACGTCAGGCACCTAACATCGTGATGATCGGTGAAATTCGAGATTTAGAAACCGCCGAAATCGCAATCAATGCGGCGCTCACCGGTCACATGGTGTTCTCGACATTGCACACCAATGACTCGGTCAGCGCGGTGACACGCTTAGTGGATATCGGCGTAAAGCCGTTCCTTGTTTCCGCGGCGTTACGTGGTGCCTTGGCGCAACGTCTGGTGCGTCGTATTTGTCAGTCCTGTGCGCAGCCTTATAAGCCGACGGCAAAGGAACTTTATACCATCGGTATGACGGAGCAGGACATTGCCGGAGCGACTCCAATGAAGGGTGCTGGTTGTCCGAAGTGCAACGAGCGCGGCTACAAGGGTCGTCGTGGCGTCTTCGAAATTTTTGTGATTACGGAAGAGGTCCAGGAAATGATTTACTCTGGAGCCAGTCTCGTGGAGTTACGTCGCAAGGCGCGCGAATCGGGCATGCGCACCATGCGTGAAGACGGCCAACGCAAGGTGGCATCGGGAATGACCACCGTCGAAGAAGTCATGGGAGCCACCGTGGCGGACGATATCATCTAATCGGAATGGCGTACGACCTCCAAGATTTACTGAAAGCCATGGTCGACAATGGCGGGTCGGACTTGCACTTACACGTCGGCGTGCCTCCCTGTCTTCGCATCGCTGGAAAAATTATTCAGGTCCAAGGAGAAGCCTTAACGCCTGCGGATACCGCCGCAATGGCGAAGACAATTATGCCCCCCATGCAAGCGGAGCGACTTGAAAGAGATGGTGGTTGCGACTTTGGTTTCATGCATGGCACCGAAGGTCGTCGGTTCCGCGCCAATGTTTTTCGCTCTCAAGGCTCCCATGGTTTGGTTTTGCGATTAATCACCAATAAACTTTACACGATTGATCAGCTTCGTTTACCCAACACAATTAAATCCCTGCTTGGACGTTCGGGTGGCCTAATTCTCGTCGCTTGTCCTACCGGTTTTGGAAAATCAACCACGCTGGCAGCGATGATTGACTGGATTAATAATAACGAGAATGGCCATGTAATTACATTAGAAGAGCCAATCGAATTTATACATGAACCGAAGAAGTGCGTCATTAGTCAGCGCGAGGTCCTGACGGATGTCCCCAGTTTTGCTGAAGGCATTCGTGCGGCTTTAAGACAAGACCCTGATGTTATCTTGGTCGGTGAGATGAGGGATTTAGAGACTATCTCGGCTGCCGTGACTGCTGCCGAGACGGGGCACCTTGTACTCGCCTCGCTTCATACAACGGGCGCAGGACGGACGGTCGATCGCATCATTGATGCCTTTCCAGATAATGCACGTGAACAGATCAGAACCCAGTTGGCGGCTTCATTGGCGGCAATCATTTCTCAGGTTTTATTAAAAACTAAAGATGGACGACGGGTGGCAGCATTCGAAATCATGGTTCGTACGGATGGTATCGCTGCTAAAATCCGTGACAAAAAAACTTATCAAATCGCCTCGGATATTGAAACAGGCGTTTCCCGCGGCATGCGCACCCTAGATTCAGATTTAATTACGCTCTACAAACAGGGTGAAATTGAGGAATCGGAGATTTTGACTTATTGTCAGGACATTGAGGCCATGAAGGCCCGACTGAAACTCCATCGCGGCACCGTAAACTAACCTATAATTTTATATAAAACACCATGTTTGAAGACCACAGTGATATTGTAAGGGACATAACCGTCGAGGCGGGTCTATTGAATCAGACTCAAGCCGACGAGATATGGGAGTCGCACACCACGACTGGTAAGTCTTTCGCCGACAGCTTAGTCGATGCCGGCTTGGCCGATCGCCCCGCAATTTTACAGGCCATTGCGGATCACTTGGGTGTGCAGTATTATTCGGCCGTACCCGTTGCGACCGATGAAGAAATTATCAAAATTTTAAAAGCCCCACAGGCGCACAAGTATGCGGTGGTGCCAGTGGCCGATGAGGCGGGTAAGGTTACGCTGGTCGCAAAAGACCCTTTTAATTCAGCGACCGTTAATGAATTAACTTTTATATTAAAACGCGACATCGAGCTAGCCGTGGCGGACCCCAGCATGGTCGACGCTGCGATCATTCGTGATTACGGTGAGCCTTCGGCCACCTCGATGGAAGACTTGCTCGGTGAGTTCGACCAGCTCCACGATCAAGTTACGAGCGAAGAAGACGCGGCGAAGGCTGCGAATCAGGCCCCGATTATTCGCTTCGTGGATTTAGTTTTACAGGAAGCAGTTAAGGCTAAGGCGTCCGACATTCACTTTGAACCGTTTGAGGATCAATTCCGCATCCGTTACCGGATTGACGGTTCGCTTTATGAGATGGCCCCACCACCGAAAAACTTGGCCCCTGCGGTAACGGCCCGGGTGAAGGTGCTGTCTTCATTGAACATCGCCGAGCGTCGCATCCCGCAAGATGGTCGCATCAAGACGATCATTGGTGGGCGCGCGATTGATTTGCGCGTTTCGACTTTGCCGACCCAGTTTGGTGAGTCGCTCGTGTTACGTATTTTAGATAAAACGGTGGTTAACCTCAGCCTCGATGCGCTCTCCATGCAGGAAGATATTAAGGAAGGGATTCGTACGATGGTGAATCGCCCCAATGGTATATTCATTGTCACCGGTCCGACGGGCTCAGGTAAGACGACCACCCTTTATTCCGCATTACGCGAGGTGAACACGGAAGACGTAAAGATTTTAACTGCCGAAGACCCTGTTGAATATGAAGTCGAAGGCATCATGCAGGTACCGATCAACCACCAAGTGGGACTGACCTTTGCCGCGGCCCTCCGTTCTTTCCTTCGTCAAGATCCTGACACCATCATGGTCGGTGAAATTCGAGACATTGAAACGGCCCAGATTGCCGTGCAGGCTTCGCTCACCGGTCACGTGGTATTATCGACCTTGCACACCAATGATGCCCCTGGTGCTGTCACGCGTTTAATCGATATGGGCCTCGAGCCTTTCTTGATTTCGGCATCACTTGAAGGCGTGCTTGCCCAACGTCTTTTGCGTAAAATTTGTAAATCGTGTCGTACCGCTTATGAGCCCGACAAAGAAGTCGTTAACATGCTCGATGTGGATGCCTTGGAAATCGCCAATAAGAAGTTCTACTTCGGCAAGGGTTGCCCTGAATGTAATCGTTCGGGCTACCGCAGTCGCCAAGGCCTCTTCGAATTGATGACCATCAGTGATTCCATTCGCACCCTGATTACGCAGCGTGCACCGACTTTGGTGCTGAAGCAAAAGGCGATCGAAGTGGGTATGCGTCCGTTACGCGAAGACGGCCTGCGCTGTATCTTCGATGGTTTAACCACGATTGAAGAAGTCCTGAAATACACCTAACCCTTTATCTCCCACACATTCCCATGCCCGAATATAAGTACAGTGCAATTGACCGCAAAGGCGCCCAAGCCAGCGGCAAAATTGATGCCGCCAGCGATGAACAAGCGCGCCAAAAATTGATGGCCAAGGGCCTGATGGTGACGACCTTGGCGCTCGACGGTGGTGCCGCGAAGGCCGCCGCTGTGGTTGCCGCCCCCAAGAAATCGGGCTTCAGTTTTAGCTTTGGGGCGAAAGTGAAGCCCGATGATGTCACCATCATGACTCGCCAACTCGCGACGCTGATTGTGGCGGGTCTGCCTTTATTACGGGCACTGGAATTGATTCACCGTCAGGAGCGTAACCCGCACTTTAAACAAATTTTATCTAATATCGCTGAGAGCGTTTCACAGGGTAATAACCTTTCGGAGGCCTTACAGTCTCACCCTAAAGTCTTCGATCGACTCTATGTGAACATGATTAAGGCGGGTGAAGCCGGCGGCGTTCTGGATAAAGTTTTGGACCGTCTCGCGAAGTTCCGCGAAAAAGCCCAGCGCATTCAGAAGAAGGTGAAGTCAGCCATGGTGTATCCAGGCGTCGTTGTGACAGTGGCCGTGGTGATTGTTTATATTCTGATGGTGAAGGTGGTACCTTCATTCCAAAAACTTTTGGACGGACAAAAAACCCAGATGCCTCCGTTGACCCAATTCGTGGTCGGCATTTCCAAGGCTTTGACCGATTACTGGTATGTCACCCCATTCGTCGTTTTCGGCTTTTATTTCTTCATCAAAACGTGGCTTTCGACGGAGAAGGGGAAGGCTATCTTCGATAAAATTATTTTTAAATTACCAAAGATCGGCGGCTTCGTGCAGATTGTTTCGGTTTCCCGCTTTGCCCGCACCTTTGGTACTTTGATGTCGTCAGGCGTTCCCATTCTCCAGGCGATTACCATTACGCGCGACACGCTGGATAATGTTGTCATCGCCAACTCACTCGAGCGCGTGCATGACCGCGTCCGGGACGGCGAGCCGCTTTCAGTGCCACTTGAGCAGACGGGCGTTTTCCCCCAAATGGTTACTTCAATGATTCAGGTTGGCGAAGAAACGGGTCAGCTGCCTGAAATGTTGAATCGCGTGGCGGATATTTATGACGAAGAAGTCGATAATGCGGTGACCGCGCTCACATCGATTATTGAACCGGTGTTGATCGTGTTCCTCGCCGTTGTAGTCGGTGCCATCGTTCTCGCGATGTTCCTGCCGCTGATTGCGCTGATCACTAAGATGACTGGCGGAGCGTAATCGATACCCGAACATCAACCATTGAAGCCCGATTCATCGTCGGGCTTTTTTATTTGTGGGGGCGCCTGAGGAACTGCCCAAAAAAGGAGCCGGCTTACGTACCCCTACGCAAGCCGGCTGTTTTTTACTATTTTAACTTACTTACCCCATTGCCCCGTAGGACAAATTGATGTGATTAACAAAATGTGCTTAGGGGTTATTTGCAAGAAATAATGACTAATTTCAACTATTTAGGTGTATAACCTACTGAAGGCTAACAACTTAAAATTGGGTGCAGGGGTAGGATTTGAACCTACGACCTTCAGGTTATGAGCCTGACGAGCTAACCGGGCTGCTCCACCCTGCAATAAGTGGGAAGGGGAGAAGAAGGGCGGAAGGCGGGACCCGCAAGATATTTTTTCAAGTCATAATGGGATGCCCTGGGTGGGCCTCGGGGTCTCGATGGGGCTCGGCATTGGGGTGTAAACGACTGGGCCTTCGCTTGTCAGTCTAGGTCCCGCCCTAGAATGAGTCAGATGGCACCTAGTGATTCTAAATTTATTCGTCGAGTGGGTGAACGATCCTGGCGCGGGCTCATCATCTCGGTGGCGCTTCACGGTTTACTCGCTTGGTTGGCGTGTTGGATTATTTTTCGGATTCCTACTCAGCCGACTAAAAAGCCAGATGAAGTTTTTATGGTGGCGGGTGGAGGGGCAAAGGCTTCTGCGCCACAAACGTATGCGGCTGCTCAATCACAGCGCGTGGAAAAAATTACGCCGCAGCGGCTCTTGGCGGAAAGTGCGACGGCGCCCATTGTGATTTCCGATTTACCTCAAACCGAGAGCGGTGCGACGGCCAAGGTGGGCGACTCGGGGTTGAGTCAAGGGCTAGGCGGCGGGTTGGGCGGAGTAAAAGGTCTGGGCAGTGGATTAGGCAATGGAATCGGGTATGTCGGTAAATGTGTGATGGGTGCGATGATTAAGGCGCAAAAAGTGGCCGTGTACTTGGATTGTTCGGGCTCCATGCGGCCTTATTTAACGCGTGTCACGGCCGAGATTAAAAAGCAGTATCCCGCGGCTGACGTCTTTCGTTTTGATGGTGCGCGGGTTGTGGCCCTCGGGGATAATATTATTTACGGCCGAAATTTCCGCGGCGAGGCGCCCAAGTTGACCGAGGCACCGTCGCAGACAATTGAGGGTGAGTTAACGGCCGAAGGTCGGCAATTGCAGGTGAAGTTACGAGCGGCTTGTGAAAAAGGTTCACTGGGTGCGTGGATTGATCGCATGCTGAATGAGCCCTATGATGCGCTGGTGGTTTTTTCCGACTTCATGGACGGTGTGCGCGTTTATGAGTCGCGTCCGGCGGGCGGGTTCACGCAGGTCTATTCGGATAGCGCTTACCATCGGGTGGGCCAGAAGCTGCCAGCCGGCGCCTGGCAACGACGGTGGTTAGAGGCCTTTAAAAATGGGGCGACCAATCGAGGGCCGAAGGTATACCTTTTCTCCATAGATAAGCCGCCACAGGGCTTCCTGCAGGCCTGCGTCGAGGCCTCGGGTGGTGCTTCGGCGAATGTGGGCTGGCTGCGTCAGGCGGTAGGACAACCCAGGTAGAATGTGCCTTGGCGGTTGCACCGTACAGGTAGATGGTTTGGATGGTTCCATGGCCTCATTTCAAGCTGAACACCGGGCTCAGTTCTCGGACACCGATGCGGCTGGCATCGTTCACTTCTCCACAATCTTTTTTTGGGTGGAGGCGACCGAGGAAGCGCTGTTCCGTTCCTTGAAGTTGCCGTTTCTCAAATTCGACGGGGCAAAATTGAGCGGCTTTCCACGGGTGCGAGTTGAGTGTGATTACCTTTCGCCCGTTTACCGCGAGGAGTTAGTAATCGTGGAACTTATCCCGCAGGAGATTGGGGATAAGAAAATCGTGTGGGGCTTTAAGGCTAAGGTAGGAGATCGTGCCGTAGCACAGGGTGCATTGACGACGGTCTATGCATGGCGTGAGGGCCAGGGGGCGATGATGGCGGCACTCGTCCCTTTGGAAGTAAAGCATGGTTTGGAAAGTTTTTCTGGAAAAACTCCTGGAGTCTAATTTAGGGGATGAGTGAGCCCAGCCAGATTAACACTTTCTCGCATCAAGCACTGGGCACAACGTTTTGGCTCCGTTTCGCAGAGGAGGATCTAAATTTTACGCAACGCGCAGCGGAGTCAGCCTTTTATCTTTTAGATGAGCTGGAGCGTGAAATCGGTGCGAGCGGTCAGATGGAATTAGCTAATGCCTTACCGAGCGGTGAAGTGATTTCGGTGAGTCAAAGTTTTGCGGATTTATGGAAGGCGTCGGAAGCTTTTCGGGTCGAGTCGCAAGGGGCTTTTGATGTGCGGGCAGGTCGTTTATTTAAATATTGGGCGGGTCGCGCCCCAAATTCTTTTAATCCCGATGACACCGAATGGGCAGCAGCCTTTGATGATTTCAAGGCATCAGAATACCGAATGGATGGACAAGAGTTACACGCCATTAAAGCAGGGGCCGCATTTGATTTTAATGCCATAAGCAGTGGCTATGCGGTGGATCGCATCACCGAGATGCTTGAGTCTACTTGGGGTATTCATCGTGCGTTGGTGATGGCCGGTTCGTCGGTCGCGCGTGCATTGGATCCACCGGGTGAGGGCACCGGTTGGAGGATGGCGCTGGGTCCGCCGGCGGAGTGGTTGCTCTGTCGTTCGGCCTTAGCGAGCACGCGAACAGGCTTAAATAACTCGACGTTAATTGACGCACGCAATGGTGTGGCGGTGGCGGGCGAAGGTGTGGTGCGTGCATTGGCCAGCACGGCACGAGAAGCCCAGTATTTATCAATGATGGGCATGATTTTAAGTGAGACGGAAGCGGTGCGAATCGCTACCGATAACGGTCAGCGCGGGCTATGGTTATCGAATGACCGTCGCCATGGCGCATTGATTGTCCGCTCGGCTTAAGCGCGTCGCACGGCTCACTTAATCATTTTCTCGATATCAATTTGTAATTGATCGCGATTACTCGAGAAAAGGAAAATATCGGAAGAGATTCGCGCGAGTGATTGGGCGAGCAATTCTTTGGGCGGACGGCGCGTTGCCATTAAGCGACGTAAGTACACTTCCATATCCTGGGCGACTTCGGGGTGACTGATCTTAAGTTTCACTAGCTCCAAAAGCAGGGCTTGATTACTTTCGTTGCTCAAGTGGGCTTCAATCAGCATATTATTGGCTTCTTGATAGCGTTTTGCGGCAACTAACTTTTTGCCGCAGGCGATTAAAAGTGATGGCGCCACATCGCGATTTTGAATCAGGCGGTGAAGGTTAATGGAAGCAATTTCAGGTTGATTATCAGCAAAGTAGGCAATGGTGCGAAGGGCATCGAGGCCAATCGTGATATCCTTAAGCCATTGTTGATTCTCATTCTGACTCAATAGTTCATTGATCAGCATGATGGCTTCGTGGGCGCGATTATCTTTAATCAAACACTCCGCATGGGTTAAGGTGAATTTGTAGCGGTTGGGGAAGCGACACTCATTGGCCCAATCCAGTAGCCGCTTGGTTAATTTAGGTCGGCCGACATCATTGGCGAACTGGGCTAGCTCAATCATCGCCTGAGGGTTGCGTCCGAATTCCTTGATTAGTCGCTCAATGAGTGACTCACGTAAGGTTTCGCTCTCCGCTCCTGATAATAAATAGAGAAGTTGAATCTTCGGTCCAGGCTCCGTGGGCTTTTGGATGATGATTAAATCAAGGCAATCCCGGGCCGCGCTAATTTCGCCATTGTCTTTTAACCATCGGGCTTTGATTTCAAGCAGCCGGTGAATTTCGGGGTATTGTTTAACCGCGGCGCTGATTAATTTAATCGCCTCTTGGTGGTCGCCTCCTTCCCAGAGGAGCTGGCAACCAATAAGAAATCCTTCCGGAGTGGATTCTAACTTATATTTTTTGATTAAATTACCCGTTTCCGTGTAATACCCGCGCATGAAGTGGACTTGGGTGTCGGCAATTTTAAGGGCTTGTTCGACTTCGGGATTCAAATTCTTTCGGCCCAGAAACTTGCTCGCGCAGGCAATGATGCGTGCGTCTTGATCGTACATAAAGCACTTCGCGAGGTAGGCTTGGACGTGGTCAAAATCGTTGATCGAGAAATCGAGTGAATTATCGAGAACGGAGAAAGCATCAATTTGCCGTCCGAGAGTAAAATAAAGTTCTGCGGCTAGCCGTTGCGCTTCAGCGTTGCGCGGCGAAAGTAGGGCAGCGGTACCAATGTACCTGGCAAAACTTGCGTAATTTTGCCGAGCCAGATCATCTTTAGCGCATTTAAAGTAGAACTCTCCCTTATGAACGAGGTGGGGGAGTCGGCCGTAGGTGCGGGTGTCATCCAGTTCGATGAGACTGAGGCGCTCGCGCGCTTGGGCTTCCTCGTTGCTTAAAGTTAAGTTAATAGCGGAATTAACGATAGAGTCGGGAAAGTAAAGGTAGGCATCTCCTCGTCGGGTCGTTGTGATGCCGTTCATGTAGCGTTCACGAAAATAAAAAAATTCGGCGGAACCAACCCAGAGTAAAATGAGTAGGAATGGAGAGAGTAAACCAATCCGCCGCCAGTTGGGGACAAATATTTTTTTATCGTAACCAATCTGTTGTACAATGACCGTCCCCAATAAAATAGTTTTGGAGGTCTTTCTTTGGGTGGTTGAACCGTAGATGTAGCTGGGCTTTTTCTCCATCGCGATTGGTTGCTACTATTAACTAAAACTCGTCCCGAATTGGCAAGGACGGACTCGGTATGCTTAGATTAAATCACTGATTTCATTGGCTGAGCCAATGGAGGGCACGCAGGTTTTTCCTACGCAAACCTCAATCTTTTTTATCTCCGCTGATGGTTTCAGCATTACGACGCGAAAGGGTTTTTGATGCGGAGGTGTTGCGACGCCCCCGTTGATCACCTTCTGTAATTCATCCGCATGGTTAGTGAGTGGGTACTTGATAATAACATGCCCCGTTGCGGCTTGTGTGAGGCCCTGTAAGGCGTGGGCCACGCCGCTGGGTACATTACGATTCAGTCCACTATAGGCGCGTGAAAGTTCGGTGAACGCTTTGCCCCAATGGGGATTTTGGGTGAGTGCTTCAAGGGCAGACAGTGTATGGAGAAGCGCCGAGTTGCCCGAGGGGACGGCATTATCAAACCAGTCTTTCTGACGGATGGACAAATCATCACGATTAGGCGGCACCAAGAAATAACCGATGGCGTGTGCGTCGCCGAATTGACGTTCAGTGTGCTGCATGAGGGCGATGGCACGGTCCAGGTGAGGCGCTTTACCTTCGCCCCATGCCTGGGTGGCGGCGAGGGTGATTTCAGCTTCGGCGAGCCAAGCGAAATCAATGAGTATGCCCTTGCCGCTAAAAGTATTTTTATAACCGATTGGCTGGAGCTGAATGACGTCGGCTGATTGCTGCACACAATTTTCCCAGAGCGTTTGCTCGGTCTTCGCTGCCAGTTGCCACCAATCTTTTCGCCCAAAAATCCAGCCCGCCTTCGCGAGGTTTTTAATCAGTAGCGCATTCCAGCTTAGGAGTGCTTTATCGTCTCGAGTGGGCTGGGTACGTAAGTTTCGTCGGGAAAGTAATTGTGCGCGATTAGCCTTGTGGTGTTCGCGCTCGGGAAACTTTCCACGTAATTTAGGAATAGTTGAACCTTCAAAATTTCCTTGGTCGGTGATGCCGTAGGCGGTGGCGAAGGCTAGGGCTTTGTCGCCTAGGACTTCGACAATTTCTTTTGGTTTCCAAACGTAGGTGAGTCCCTCTTCATGGTCGGTGTCCGCATCCAAGGCCGAGGCGAATAACCCGCGATCGGTAACCATTTCACGTTGTAGCCACTCAATGGTTTCTTCGCAGATGCGCTGGTAAAGTGGATCACGGTACCGCGCCCAAGCTTCGGCATAGGTACCAATGAGCTGCGCGTTATCATATAGCATTTTTTCGAAGTGCGGCACCGTCCAATCGCGGTCGACACAGTAACGGTGGAAGCCGCCACCGACTTGATCAAACAGTCCGCCGCGAGCCATGGACCCGAGCGTCATCGTGATGACGGCATCCAGTCGAGTGGCGAGGGCGCGATTGGAATCAACGGCGGCAGTGGCGCGAATCGAAAGCAAGAAGTCGGTAATCGATGGCGAGGGAAATTTAGGTGCTGCACCGAAACCGCCGTGAGTGTCATCGTGATTCTCGCATAGGCGTTCGGCGGCTTTAATTAAATCATCATGCGTGGGCAATGTGCCGTCGGCATCCGGTGCTTGCGTGAGGTGCGTGAGATTTTTAGCAATGGCATCAGCATTCGCGGCCAATTCATTTTTACTTGTGTGATAAAAGTCGGCCACGCGCATGAGCAATTGTGGCCAAGGTACTTGGCCATGTCCGCGGTCCTCGGGCGGGAAGTAGGTGCCGCCAAAGAAAGGACGTCCGTCAGGCAAGCAGAAGCAGTTGAGAGGCCAGCCGCCGTGACCTTGAATCATTTGCACCGCATCCATCATCAATTTATCGACTTCGGGTTTTTCTTCGCGGTCGACCTTGATGCAGATGAAATGTTTATTCATTAGCTCCGCGATCCAGGTTTGGGCAAAGGATTCGCGAGCCATGACGTGACACCAGTGACAGGAAGAATACCCGACGGAGACTAAAACGGGCTTATCCTGTGCCTTGGCAGCGGCAAAAGCTTCAGGACACCAGGGCCACCAGTCGACAGGGTTATCGGCGTGCTGGCGGAGGTAGAGGGAGGGCTCGCTGGAAAGTCGATTGGGCACGTCGGTACATTTACACAGTCCGGGCGGTGTGCAATCTCGACATTTTACAGGCTTCGACTTGCAGGGAGGCGTGGGGTCGCCAAATCTCGAAGTCCGCTCGATGTCCGTCATTCGTTTACTTGCCCCTAATGTAGCCAATCAGATTGCGGCGGGAGAAGTCGTGGAAAGACCGGCTGCGGTGGTGAAGGAATTATTAGAAAATTCACTCGATGCGGGGGCAACGCGCGTGGTCATCGATTTTTCACGTGGAGGAAAGGCCTTCATGATCATTGAAGATGACGGCAAAGGGATGATTCCTGAAGATGCACTTTTAAGCTTAGAGCGACATGCCACGAGCAAGATTAGTGCAGCAGCCGATTTAGATCGTATCAGCACTTTTGGTTTTCGCGGTGAGGCCTTGCCGTCAATTGCCAGCGTGGCGCGCTTTACTTTACAAACGCGATCGGTGGATGCAGCGAATGGCACCGAAATTTTCGTGAACGGCGGAAAAATTATTCATCAACGCGACCATGGTATGGCAGTCGGTACGCGTATTGAAGTAGCCAATCTTTTTCACCCCGTGCCGGCCCGACTCAAATTTTTGAAGTCCGACGAAACTGAGGCAGCCCATATTATTCGATTGGTGCGACTGTATGCGGTGTCTCATCCCACGGTTGGATTTTTGCTTCGCGAAGATGGACGAGAAATTTTTCGATCGCCCGGTAATGTGCCGGTGCTCGAGCGGGTGCGCGAGATTTGGGGCCGGCAAGTGGCCGAAGAGGTTTCGTTGATGCCCGTATTTGAGCGTTCGGGTATGCGGCTCAGTGGATTACTCGGAAAGCCCGGTGTGAGTCGTGGTACTCGCCAAGACTTAGTTACGGTGGTCAATGGTCGCCCAGTCGATAGTCGCACGATGGCTTTTGCGCTCACTGAAAGTTATCACACTTTAATTCCCAAGGGTCGGTACCCGCTAGTTTTCGCTTTTCTTGAAATCGACCCCGCCTGGGTGGATGTAAATGTGCATCCCGCTAAGCGTGAGGTGCGTTTTCGTGACGAAGCTCGAGTACGAGGCTTCATTATCGAATCAGTGCTTTCAGTTTTGCGGTCTAATGTGGGGGATGGCTTGCCCGCACAGACTGTACCATCGATTACACCCAGTGTAAGCCTATCGCCGCCCGCTGTGGCTTCAGCTTCTAGCCCGTCAGTGAAGACGCCAAGTATTCCCGCTCCGCAGTCGTCGGTGCCCGTAACGGCGAGCCCATCACCTGCTTCAGCGGTGCGACTCGGCTGGCGATTGCTTTCGCGGGTGCGCGAAGAGAGGGCAGTGTTTGAAACGCCAACTGGTCTGGCGATTTTAGATATCGGCGCAGCACACCAGCGCATTTTGTATGAATCAATTCTGAAACAGTTCTCAGACGGAACGCCGGTTAGTCAACCGCTGCTATTGCCGTTGAGTTTAGAATTAGAACCATTGCCTGCCGCAGTATTGAAAGAGCGAATGGGTTTATTAATTTCCTCTGGATTTTTATTTGAAGAATACGGACGCAACTTTTGGCGCATCGAAGCATTGCCCGCTTGGTTAAATCCAGAGGATGCACTGAGTTTCCTGCGTGATTTACTGGCGGAAATGGCTCGACGCGAAGGTGATTTCGGTCGGCCCGCGTTGGCCTACGATGCGTTAGCGCAATTAGCCGTTCAGAAGGCTCGTCGCAAAGGCGATGCGTTTTCAGATGCGGAATTAATGGAACTCTTGCAGGCGTTATTTAAAACTTCGCAACCATCATCCGATCCGCGTGGCCGTCGCACTTATATCGAATGGACGGATGCCGACTTGGGTCGGCGCTTAGGTTAACGTCGTCGTCCGCGGCTTCGCTTGCTCGCACTCGCTGGTTTGCCACTGCGCAGTGCTTCGATTTGGTCCCGCAACTGAGCGGCCTTTTCGAATTGTAATTCATCGGCTGCTTCGAGCATTTCCACCTCCATGTTGGCCAAGACTTGGGCAACATCGTGGTCGCTGGTACCTTCCGCGACCGCAAGTACATCATCTTCTTCGTCGACCAAGCTTTCTTCAATGGCACGCACCGTTGATTTAGGGGTGATGCCGTGTTTAAGGTTATAGGCCGCTTGGCGCTTCCGTCGGTCGCCACAGATGGTGAGGGCGCGCGTGAGTGATTTGGTCATCACATCGGCGTAGAGAATGACTTTGCCGTCGACGTGACGCGCGGCGCGACCGGAGGTTTGAATTAAACTAGTTTCGCTTCGTAAAAACCCTTCTTTGTCGGCATCGAGAATGCCAACCAGCGCTACTTCAGGTAAGTCGAGGCCTTCGCGTAATAAATTCACTCCCACGAGCACATCAAATTTTCCGGCCCGTAATCGACGGAGAATTTCGACGCGTTCGATGGCGTCGATGTCTGAGTGTAGGTACTCCACTTTCAATCCATGCTCACGCATGAAATTAGAAAGGTCTTCCGACATCCGTTTGGTGAGCGTAGTGACAAGGGTGCGCCAGCCGCGGGCGGCGGCTTGTTTGGCTTCGCCGATAATGTCTTCGACCTGACCCTTGATGGGTCGGACTTCCATGACGGGGTCAAGGAGGCCGGTAGGGCGGATGACTTGTTCAGCGATGACACTGGAGACTTTATATTCATGCGCCGCGGGTGTTGCGGACACGTAAATGGTTTGTCCGGAAATTTCGTCGAACTCCTGCGGCATCAGCGGACGATTCTCAAGAGCGGAGGGCAGACGGAAACCAAAATCAACGAGCTTCTCTTTGCGTGCACGGTCACCGTGGTACATGCCGCCGATTTGTGAGACGGACACGTGGCTCTCATCGATGAAGATGAGTCGGTCCTTCGGAAAGAAATCGAGAAGGCAATGTGGGCGTTCGCCTTTGGTGCGACCGGACATGTGCATGGAATAATTTTCAATACCCGAGCAGAAGCCCGTTTCTCGGAGCATTTCCAAATCATGTTCTACGCGCATACGGATTCGTTGCGCCTCGACGAGTCGATTGGCTTTTTCGAATTCAGCGACACGAATCTCTAGCTCAGCACGAATGGAGTCGGCTGCGGTCTTAACACGTGCGGCGGAAGTAACGTACTGATTCGCAGGATAAAGGTCGAAGTGATCCAGCGCCTTGCCTGCCTTCACGGTGAGTGGGTCGAGCTCGCGAATATTTTCCAACGTGTCACCCCAGAATTCTAAACGAATGGCGCTCTCCATGTAAGCCGGCCAAATGTCGATGGTTTCGCCGCGGGCCCGGAAATTACAGCGCTCTAAAATGGCGTCGTTACGGGTGTATTGATTAGCCACGAGCCGCGTGAGTAATTCATCGCGCTTGATGACGAGTCCGCGCTTCAGCGGAATCATGAGGGCAAGAAAATCCTCCGGTGAACCTAATCCGTAAATGCAGGAGACGGAGGCGATGACGATGACATCGCGACGGGAGAGTAGGGCGCTACTGGCGCTAATTCTGAGTCGCTCGATATCTTCATTAATGGCCGAATCTTTCTCAATAAAAGTGTCGGTCGACGGCACGTAGGCCTCAGGTTGGTAGTAATCGTAGTAGCTGACAAAGTATTCGACAGCGTTTTCTGGAAAGAAATTTTTGAATTCGGAATAAAGTTGGGCCGCGAGAGTTTTATTATGCGAAATGATAAGGGCTGGCCGTTGTTGACGGGCGATCAGGTTCGCCATCGTAAAGGTTTTACCTGAACCCGTGACGCCTAGAAGCGTTTGACGCATGTTACCGGCACGAATGGAGGCATCGAGGGCTTCAATCGCGGTGGGCTGATCGCCCATGGGAACGTAGTCGGACTTTAGGCGAAACTCCATTGGGCTTTAGTCCAATCGTCCGCGCACGAGCCACTGTGGGTCCACTTCGGAGAGGTCTTTCACGATACGATGCGCATTTTGTGGAATCAACGCTTCGCGCGGGTGAGTGGTTGCTAGTGCGATGGTGATGAAGCCGCCCGCGAGTCCAGCTTGAATGCCGGAGAATGAGTCTTCGAAGACGAACGAGCGCGTCGGGTCTCCTCCCGCGAGCGCGCAGGCTTTAAGAAAAACTTCAGGATCGGGTTTTCCGCGGCTGACGTCTTCGCTGGCGACGGCACCTTGAAAGAGGTGTCCGAGATCAAAAAGTTCAAACGCCAATGCGAGATTGGCTTTGTGCGTGGAGGTGCCGATGACGCAAGGGATGCCGAGTTGTTTCAGTTGCGTGGTGAGTTCTTTGGCGCCGGGCAGCAGACGAATGTGGCCTTGGCGTGCGATGACGCGGTAGTTTGCTTCCTTCTGCTGGGACAGGCGTTTGATTTCTTGTGGATCTTTCGACCAACCTAAAATTTCCGGAATAATAATTTCATTACGCTTGCCGAAGCCGCGCTTAAAATGATCGGGCGGCAGCGGAAGGTTTTCTTCACGCGCCAGGGTTTGCCAGGAGCGTTCATGGGCAACGGAAGAGTCGATGACGACTCCGTCCCAATCAAAGACGGCGACGGTACGGGACATGATTAATGTTTATCCCAGTCGAGGGTGACTTTGACGGGGCGGTGTTCCCAAACATTGAGCGGGTCAAAGATTTGGCCAGGGGCTAAAATATTATTAGGATCAAGCGCCTTTTTAACAGCGAGCATCGCATTGATTTCAGCGGGCGAGTGTTGCAGGCGAAGGAAAGGGGATTTGGCGATACCGATGCCGTGTTCACCGGTGATGGCGCCGCCGAGTTCGACGACTTTCTTCATAACTTCATGAATCGCGGCTTCGGCTTTCTTGCAGTGCTCGGGATTATCACGGTCATACATGATGTGAACGTGGAAGTTGCCATCGGCCGCATGTCCAAAAGTCGGTGTGGCCAATCCGATACGGTCGCGAATTTCGCGCGTGTATTTAATGAGCGCCACGTAACTGCGGAAGGGTACGACGATGTCTTCGTTTAATTTCGCATTGCCCAGCGAGTACATCGCCTGTGAACACGTGCGACGAATGTCCCAGAGTGCTTCGGCCTCAGCTTCATTATCGGTTTCACGATGCGCCACGGCGTAGGTTTTAATCCATTCGCGAATTTTTTTCGCGTCCTCAGCTAAGACCGAAGGGTGGCCATCGATTTCGACTAAGAGAATCGAGTGGGTTTCTTTGTTGCCCATTAATTCTTCGGTGGAGAACACCCGGCTGCCGCGACGCTTTTCTGCGGCTTCGACGGTTTGCGTATCAAGGAATTCAAAGACCGAAGGATTAACGCGCGAGCCCATGAGCTTCGCGGCGGCTTCGAGGGCGATTTCATCGGTGCGACAAGCCAGCAGGAAGGTGCGGCGGGCAATGGGTTTATTGACGAGTTTAATAACGGCCTTGGTGATGACACCAAGGGTGCCTTCGGAGCCAATCCACAGGTCGCGCAAATTAATGCCACTGACAAATTTTCGAAGCGGTGCGCCCCAGCGAACTTTTTCGCCGGTGGGTAAAAATCCTTCGAGTGCGTAAACGTGATCTCGCACCACGCCGTATTTTGCGGCGCGCAATCCGCCCGCATTCGTCGCGATATTGCCGCCGATGCTGCAATATTTTAATGAAGAAGGGTCGGGTGGGAAAAATAATCCATGTGGAGCGGCGAGCTCATTAATTTTTGCGGTGATGGCTCCTGGTTGTACGGTCGCCATCGCGGACACGGGATCGATTTCAATTTTGTCCCAGTGATCGAGGTGGATGACCCAGCCGCCGTGAATTGGTGAACTTGCTCCGGTGTTGCCGGTCCCACGACCGCGAACAGTGACGGGTACGCGGTATTGATTCGCTAATTTTAAAACCGTTCCGATGTCATCTTCGATGCCCGGGCGAATGACGGCCTCGGGCATGAAAGAAAGTCGCATGTTGTCGAACGATGCAGCGAAGCAAGTAGCCTCATCGGTCTTCACCTTCTCGGAGCCTAAGGCAGCGAGAAGTGCTTTGGTTGCATCGGGATGAGTCTGGACGGTTTTCATCGCACCGCCATCAAGCACGATTAGGCCAGTTCCGCAAGCCACGCTGTGGCTTCTGCATCAGATGGCATGCGCCAATCGCCACGAGGGGAAAGGGCGACGGAACCAATTTTAGGACCATCGGGCATAGCGGAACGCTTATATTGCTGACTGAAGAAGCGGCTCAGGAAGTAACGGAGCCAGTGTTTGATTTCGGCCTGGTCGTATTTGCCGACAAACGCATGTTCGGCAATCCACTGAACTTTTGCGGGGCGGAAGCCGTTGCGGATAATGTGGAATAGGAAGAAATCGTGCAGTTCGTAGGGGCCAACCAGCAGTTCGGTTTGCTGAGTGATTTCGCCTTCGGAGCCGGGTGGGAGGAGTTCAGGGCTGACCGGGGTTGCGACGATGTCTTCGAGTAAGGCGCGTTCGTGACCGACGTGGCGGGCATGAGCGGCCCAGGAGACGAGGTGGCGAACGAGGGTCTTAGGTACGCCGATGTTAACGTGGTACATCGACATGTGATCGGCGTTGAAGGTGCACCAACCGAGGGCGGCTTCGGATAAATCTCCGGTGCCAACCACAAAACCGCCGACCTGATTCGCGACATTCATCAACACTTGAGTCCGTTCACGCGCTTGAGTGTTTTCAAAAGTGACATCGTGTTTACCGACCGGGTGTTGAATGTCCGCTAAGTGAAGTTCAACAGCTTTAGTGATGGAAATTTCGCGCGCGGTGATGCCGAGGGCCTCCATTAACTTCATTGCGTTTTGACGCGTGCGAATGGAAGTGCCAGGGCCAGGCATCGTGACGCCGATGATGCCCTTGCGATCCAGTCCGAGTCGGCCGAACGCTTCGAGCATTACCAGCAGGGCTAAAGTAGAATCAAGTCCACCCGATACGCCGATGACCGCTTGGCGAACACCTGTATGGCGAAGTCGACGCGCGAGGCCGGTTGATTGAATCGCGAAAATTTCTTGGCTGTTTTCGTCGCGACGGTGTGGGTCAGAAGGAACGAACGGTTGTTGCGGGAAGCGACGGCGGAGTTTCGGTGTGGTGCCCGTGGGGTGTCCGATCGTGAAATGAATCTGACGTGGCTGCAGTGTGCTTGGCGTGCCGAAGAAGGTGCTATTACGGCGACGTTCGGATTGTAATTTATCGACGTCGATTTGCGAAACCAGCAGCGAGAGTTCAAAGCGAAAACGCTCAGATTCGCCCAATACTAGGCCGTTTTCAGCGATGAGGCCGTGTCCGCTGTAAACGATATCGGTGCTCGATTCGCCAGCGCCGGCGGCAGCGTAAACATAGGCAGCGAGGCAGCGGGCAGATTGGGAGCGAACGAGGTCGCGACGGTAAGCGGATTTCGTCAGGAGTTCATCGCTGGCCGAAAGGTTGCAGAGTAGGGTGGCGCCGGCGAGTGCTTGTGCACCGCTTGGAGGTTCGACTGCCCAGAGGTCTTCGCAGATTTCAATGCCGACGACGCAATCAGGGACATCGGTGGCGTAAAAAAGTAAATCGATACCGAACGGGATTTTTTGTCCGTTGAATTCGATTTCTTTAACCGGAGCCACGCGACTCGAGGCGAACCAGCGTTGTTCGTAAAATTCTCCGGTGTTTGGCAGGTGAGTTTTTGGAACGATACCGAGAATGCGTCCGTGCGAAATGAAAGCGGCGACATTGAAGAGTCGTCCCGAGACCTCGAGGGGGAGTCCGACGAGGGCGGTGAGGTTGAGGCGCGCCGTTGCCTCGGTGACTTGTGTGAGGGCCTTGAGTGCACTCGTCAGGAGGGCACGTTGACCGAAGAGATCCCCGCAGCTATAGCCAGTGAGACAGAGTTCGGGTAAAACGACGATTTCGGCGCCTTCGGTGGCTGCCTTTTCGAGGGCCTGGATGACCAACTGGGCGTTAGCTGCAGGGTCTCCTAGGCGTAGGGCCGGTGAAGCGGCCGCCACGGCCACGAATCCAAATGGGTGAGTCCGTTTTGGCATTTTTAGGCTCGGTAACGCTCATGTTCACCGTTGACCCTGTGGGTGGCAATCCGAAAGGTCTTCACATCCCCTGTTTTAGGGCTGTTATGTCTCAAATGTCACTTAAAGAAGTCCGCGTTTTCTCCCCCGCCACCGTTGCCAACGTGGCTTGCGGGTTCGACGTGCTCGGTTTCGCGATTGAGCAACCGGGTGATGAGATCGTGGTTCGTCGCTCGGCGCAGCCAGGTTTTCGCATCACGAAGATCACGGGCGATGATGGACGACTCCCTTTGGATCCTAAACTGAACACAGCCGGTGTGGCGGTGTTGGATCTCTTGCGTCACTTGGGTAAGACCGATCTCGGTATCGAGATGGAAATCCATAAGAAGATGCCTTTCGGTAGTGGCTTGGGTTCGAGCGCAGCCAGTGCGGTCGGCGGTGCCTTTGCGGTGAATCATTTATTAGGTGAGCCACTCACACGTAAGCAATTGTTACCCTTTGTGGTCGCGGGTGAAGCGGCGGCCGATGGTGCGTGGCATGCGGACAACGTCGGCCCCTGTTTATTGGGCGGCATTACACTCATTCGTTCGAATGCGGAACTCGATGTGCATGCGATTCCAATTCCCGAAAACCTTTGGGCTGCGGTTGTGCATCCTGACATCGTCGTGCTCACGAAAGTCGCGCGCGAGATTATGCCTCGTCACATTCAGCTCGAAACTTCGACACAACAAATCGGCAACCTGGGCGGACTCATCTGCGGCCTGTATCAGAGTGACTACGCATTGATTGGTCGCTCGTTGCATGACTTGATTGCAGAGCCCTACCGTCAGCGTTTGATTCCTGAATTTTATCGTGCCAAGCGTGCCGCGATGGCCGCGGGAGCGCTCGGTTTCTCTATATCTGGTGCGGGTCCCAGCGTCTTCGCGTTGTGCGAAGGCGAGAAGGCGGCTCGCGAGGTCGCTAAGGCAGTGGCTGAAGTTTTTAGCTCGGTGCCTTTGAAGGCCACACCATACGTTTCGCGTATCAATCCCAAAGGTGTTCATGTCCTCTCAGCCTCGTAAGTTGGAGTTCATTTCTACCGCGGACAGTCAGCAGCGCGCCTCACTGCGTGAGGTCCTGTTGTCCTCCATGCCGGGCAAGGGCGGACTTTGGATTCCGAGCGTGATCCCTGTGTTGCCCGCAGACTTTGTTCAAAAGCACGCGAAGGATACTTATCCGCAACTCGCGGAAGCGGTGATCGCACCGTTCTTCGCTGATGAGCTGGGTGCCGATGTATTGCACAGGCTTTGCGTTGAGTCGTTTAATTTCCCAGTGCCGCTGGTCTATCCCGAAGGTTACAAGGGAACGGCGCAGGAGCATATCTCTGTCTTAGAATTATTTCAGGGCCCGTCCGCAGCGTTTAAAGATTTTGCCGTGCGTATGTTGGTGCGCGTGACCGCGCATGTCTTAAGTAACGATTTTCCCGAACTCACAATTTTAGCTGCGACTTCGGGTGATACCGGTGCCGCGGTGACGGAGGCATGCTCAGGTGTTAAGGGTGTGCGCGCCGTTGTGCTTTATCCGCGTGTCGGAGTGAGTGGTGTGCAAGAATCTCAGATTGCTCGAGCCCGCCCTGGTGTTGTCGCTATTTCGGTCGATGGAACATTTGATGACTGTCAGGCCTTGGTGAAACGTGCGCTGGCGGACGACTCACTGCGTCGCAAGCGCCCTTTATTAACGGCTAATTCGATTAACCCCGTGCGTCTGATTTCTCAGGTGCCGTTTGCTTTCCACGCACGCCGTTTGTTGGATGCGCAGCGCGCGATGGCGATCGTTGTGCCCTCGGGTAATTTAGGAAATGTCGGTGCCGTGCAACTTGCCCGTCGCATGGGGCTTTCGGTTGATACCTTAATTGCCGCGACGAACACGAACTCTCCACTGCCGCATTTATTTGCCACTGGAAAATATGAGCCTCGTCGCGCACAGCCTACTGCGTCGAATGCGATGGATATTGGTGACCCCAATAATTTAGGCCGACTCCTAGCGTGGCGCGAAGGCGGTCCCGAAGTTTCAGCGGTTACGGTTGATGACGTTGCAACGCTGGATGCGATGCGTCGAGTTCGTGCGAAGGGCGGCTATGTACTTTGTCCGCACACTGCGGTGGGCTGGAAGGCCGCAGAAGATTTGGTCGCACGCGATACGCGTAAGAATTTAGACGTGGTTGTTTTTGGTACGGCACACCCGGCGAAGTTCCCGGATGTGTTGCAAGATGCCTTTGGTGACCGGAACGTTTCGACCTTCCCGTTTGTGTTACCGAAGCCAGAGCCTTTGCGCGTTGGCAACGATTACGAAGCCATTCGCCAAATCTTAGAATCTGAAGCGGGCTTTAGGTAAAAGTAAGTTAGGATTTTTGAGGACAACTAAGTGATTGTAAAAATACGCACCTAGTTTAATCAAAGTTTAGATGCTAAAAGGCCTCGATGTTTGGACTACCAAAGTGCTCGTTGGGTCGGGACATCCTTTGCTTAATTTTAAAGCCGAGAAAACCATTTATGCCTTAAGTGGACAAGGGTTACGTTGGCGACGTCTACACACTTTTACATTTGCTGACCCATTTTTGATTACGGACTCCGAAAGGCTTTGGCTGTTCGTTGAGCAACAAAAGCATCACGAGCACGGTAAGATCATTGCATACAGTACACAGGATTTACAAACGTGGAAGAGTCACGGCGTGGTTCTAGAGGAATCGAGCCATTTGTCATACCCGCAAGTCTTTGAAGATAGCGGCAACTATTGGTTACTACCCGAAAGTATAGAGTCGGGCAAAGTTACCCTTTATAAGGCCGACGCATTGCCAGGCCCGTGGCGTCGCGCGGCTGAACTTTTGCCCTCGGCACATGCGGACCCGACGATTTTTCAACACCATGGGGTTTGGTACTTATGGGCAACTGATTTAGGCAACCATCTGCGTCTTTATTGGGCCAATCAATTGCAGGGGCCTTACCATGAGCATCCACGCTCACCGCTAACATCCGATTTGCGTTACATGCGTTGCGGCGGTCGCGTGCAGCGTTTGCCAGATGGTAGTGTGGTGCGTTTAGCGCAAGATTCATCCGAAGGCTATGGAAAGTATTTGCATGTGATGGCTATCACTCAACTGACGCCAGAAGCCTACCAGGAGGAATTAAGACAGCCTGATATCCTGTCGCGGGATGAGGGCTGGAACCGAGAGGGCGGCCATCACCTCGATAGCATAGAGTTTAAGGGCCAAGTTATTTTGGCCGTTGACGGACGGGTATCGGAGTCCGCCTGGAATACCCCTGCCCGAATTTTCTGGGGTCTTTTCCGCCGTCTTTTCAGTTAAGTTGGACAGAATTTGACATTATTTCTATTCGATATCAGATAAATACTTATGCCAAGTCGGATTTTAATCACGAGTCATTCGATGCATTTGGGCGGTGTTGAGCGCAGCTTAATTTCACTTCTTGAGTCATTGCCTAAAGGGAGCGTCCAAGTGGATTTATTTCTTTATGATCATTCAGGTGATTTGCTTTCTCAGATTCCTGCTGATGTGAATCTCTTGCCACCTTCGGCTTGGTATTTAGCGCTTTGCCTGCCGCTCGTGCGCGTACTTACAAGTAAGCAATTTTCAATCGGCCTGTCGCGTCTTTTTGCTAAGGCGATCCGTTTCATGCGCGGTCTTTTGGGTTTGGCGCCTGGGTTTTTATTGGCGCGTTCGTATCGTTACGCCGGGGTATTTTTGCCAAAAATTCCTGGAGAGTATGATTTAGCGATTAGTTTCTTAAAGCCACACGATTTCGTAATTAGTAAAGTTCGGGCGCGAAGAAAAGTTGGTTGGGTGCATACCGACTATACGGCACTCGAAACGGGGGTCGTGATTGGGCTTGAGCAAGAAGCTTGGAAAAAGCTGGACCGTGTTGTCGCAGTATCCAGTGAGGTTGGCGATCATTTCGGCGAAGTTTTTCCTGAGATTTCTAACCGTATCATCGTTATAGAAAATATTCTCAACCCAGGTGCCATACGCCAAAAGGCTTTAATTAATAAAATCAATCTGATGGAGGATGCTAAAAAGTCTGGGTACTTTTGCCTGTGTACGGTGGGAAGGTTTAGTTATGCTAAGGGAATCGATCTGGCTGCCGAGGCCGCTGCGAAGTTGAGAAATTCGGGTATAAAATTTCGTTGGTACATCATTGGCTATGGTGATGACCTCCCGATTATTCAGGAGAAAATCAACAATCTCGGTATTAGTGAGGAATTTATTTTATTAGGTGCCAATGAAAATCCTTACCCGCATATGTTGGCCTGTGATTTATATGTACAGCCGTCGCGCTATGAAGGTAAGTGTGTGTCGATCCGCGAGGCTCAGATTTTAGGTAAGGCGGTTTTAGTTTCCCGATACCCGACGGTGGACACTCAAGTTGAGCATGGCGCCGATGGCTGGATTGTGCCTGCAGGGGTTGATGGGCTAGTGGATGGTCTCCAAATTGTATTACAGGATGCTAACTTAAGAGAACGTTTGGCAATGTGCGCAGCATCTCGCGACTATAGTAATCGGCAAGAGATCCAAAAAGTCCTTGCACTTCTTCCTGATCCCATCGCTTTAGTTTCAATTTAAACTTCCCCTTTGAGGAACAATGCCGTGCGGCTTTAGCCAGGTCTTAAAACCCGAAGCGCGTTTCCACCCCCAACAAAAAACCCCGCCAATAAGCGGGGTTTTTTGTTGGGGGTTGTTAAAGGATTAGGCCTTACGGCGACGGCGTACTGCAACAGCGGCGAGGGCTAGGCCACCAAGCATCAGACCGTAGGTCGAAGGCTCAGGAACAGAAGCGGGTGTGTAAGTGTATGTCACCGTCATGTCTGCGAAGGTACTGACGCCGATAGAACTGAATGATCCGGTCGGTGCGTTAGCACCAATACTAGAAGTGTTTTTAAGTTGGAATGTAATATTTCCAGTTCCGACGTAATTTGTCCAATTTGCTGAGTTGATCGTAAAGATGTCAGCCGTGTTGTAAGTGATGGTCGAAAGTGCGAAGCTCTTTAATGTGCCGTTAGGTAATGTCGTTCCCAGGCCAGGGGTGATGGTGAGCAGGTTGGTTGCAGTACCGCCGTTAATCGATAAATTATCCGAATCCACATCACCAGTTCTATTGATAGTAGTGAAACCTAGGCCGGAACCACTGGCTTGCTTCAGGGATGTCGTAGTGCTGAAACCTGTGAGAGTTCCGCTGCCAACAGTTGCTTGTGCGGTAAAATTGCCGCCCAGTGAAAGTTCATTAAGAGTGACAGTGATGCCAGTCAGTTCGCCTAGCGTGCCATTAAACTTAGCAAGGTACAGGTTCGTGAAGGAGGTGTTATCACCAGTGACAGTGAGAGTCTGGCGATCTGTAACTGTACTTGTAGTTGGAGAAGCTTGGGCTGAAGCAGCAATGAGAAGGGCTAGCAGTGGGGCGCGCATGTATCGAAACTAGTTTAACAATAAGGGAAAGCAACCTGTTATAATTATTATAAAACATCTGCTTAAATCTGTTCATAAATATGCCATAATGACCTATTATGGCCTTTATTGAAGGAGGGGCGGACTTCCGCCGGGCTAATAGGTGGCCGAATTACTTCTGCGGGGCCTCGACCTTGGCGGTGTCGGGCTTCGGGGCGCCTTTAGGAGACTCAATAACCACGATGCATCCCGTGAGGAAGAGGGCGGTGACGGCGAGAAGAGGAGCGACCAGTTTCATACCGTTAATATTACCACCCGCTTCAATTTGGCAACCCAGCAGTCGGGAATTATTCGGGGGGATTCGCTACCGTGAAAGTGATATGTGTGACCTCAGCGCGGGCAAGGGCGTCGAGCACGTTTACCACGCGATTGTACAGGGCGGTCTCGGCGGCCTGGACGGTGACCAGCAATTTAGTTTTGGACTGCTGAGAGGCTTTTCCCATTTGGGCCATTTGACGATAGAGCTCTTCAAGGGTTTCGTCGCTGGGCTGAGCGATGGGATCATCGTTCAAGGTGACGGCTCCGTTCTCAGCCACGCCCAGCATCACTTCGTCTGGCATCTCAACGCTCTGCGCGGTATCGGCGCGACCAGGGAGCGAAGTTTTTAATTCATATTCCACTTTCACGGCACCGGCCATGACCATAAAGAAAAGCATGATTACGAAAACGACATCAATCATCGGAGCGATTTGAAAGCCCGCGTCGGCCGTCGACTCACGTTTAATGGATTTCATTTTATTCGGAATGATTGAGGCCCGCAAAGGCAATTTGATCGATGCCTGCTGCGGCGCCCCAACTGAGGGCTTCGGCGATAAACTTTGCCTGACAATTCTGGTCGGCCCGAATCAACAGACGAAATTTCTCATTCGAGCCTTTACGTTTCCGGAGTTCGCTGACGATTTCCGCTCGCTGCAGTGGGTCAATTTCATGCTCATCGAGTTTATACTGCGCGCATGATTGATTTTTATTCCAAGCAATGTTGATTAGACCAGCCGCGGCTTTATCATCGCGCTTAATGCCGTGTGGTGCAACGGGCAGGGTGATGCCTTTATCTACCTTGAGGACCTGCGCAGAGGTGATGGACATGAAAAAGATTAAGAGCACCAAGAGTACATCAATCATGGGTGCCACTTGAAACTCGGGTTCGCCTTCGCCGCCGCTTCCGCCTGCCATGGTTAAAGGTAATTAGGATTGAGGGTGAGAAGTTGCGTCGGTCAACCAATACGGTTTGGCCGCATAAATTTCATCATCGCCAATGGGTTGATGGCTGAGTTCCTGATAGGGAAAGCATCGAAAGAGGCTGATGGTTAATTCATGGATATCGTGAATACCCTTCTGGATGCGGTTCCGGAGAAGGTAATAACAAACGAAGGCAGGAATCGCGATGAACAGTCCTGATGCCGTGGCCACGAGGACTTCGCCGATGGCGCCCGCTAACTGTGATGGATCGCCAACGCCGGAGGTACCTAATTTATCGAATGCCTTCATCATGCCGGTGACGGTGCCCGTGAGACCAATCATCGGTGTGCACACGCCGATAACCGAAAGGTAAGACGCCCGCCCCATCAGTTCAGTTTGCAGTCGATTGATTTCTGCAAGAATGGATTCCTCGGTCATCGTTTTTCCTTCGGCCACAAAGGTGAGGCCGGTGCGAACAACGTTGTTAAATGCCGATGGAGCTGACTTGGCAAAAGCATGGGCTGAGGGGTAGTCGCCGCGCTTAAATAATTCTCGTAATTGATTTACGTGTAGGCTGGGGTAGAGCTTAAGCGGACTTGAGCGTATCCAGCCGTCGACAATAAACCAGATCATCGCAATCGAGCACGCGAGGATGGGGTACATGACCCAACCGCCTTCGGCAAAAATATCTAAGAGCGTTTTTTCCTCAGCCGGAATTGAATTTATGGGGAGGTTAGAAACTTTAGCTAAAAAGAAGGCATGGATGACGGTGAGTGATTTCATGTTGGGGGAGCTGGGCTGGGTTTGGGTGGGGTGGTGTCTTGATTGAGAATGGACTGGGCGGTGGCGGCTTCACTAGAAAGCGGGCACTCGTTAATGACTCTTTTAAGGTAGAGCACTGAAGCGGCGTGAATTTTTCCGTCGGTGACAGTCGGGTTTTCTAAGCCACGCAGGGCCGTGGCGATACCGAGAAGGACTTGTGGGTAGGATTCGAAGCGCGCACCATGAAAGGCACTAATATGAAGAAACTGGCTTAAGGCCTCAGGATAGTTCTTCAGAAGAAGTTGGGCCTGTGCTTGGCAGAAATTAACTCGCACGGCATCTTCTGGGTTAGCCAATTTCGGTAGCAAGACTTGGGCATTCTTGAGGACGGACTGGGGTTCGCCCTGACAGTTAAGCAATGTCAGGCGAGCAATCTTAAGGTTGGTGCTTAAGAGGACTCGGCTGCCGTCGTCGTGTTTAGATAAATCCGAAATCCAACGTTCGAGCCTACTCGCATCTTGTAATCTTTCGAGCGCCGCTAATTTCAATAGGCTGGCCTTAAGCCACCAACTGCCAGGAATTTTTGGCCATGGCTCGATCGCCTTTAGAGCAGCATCCAGCACATTTAATCCCCGGACGAGGTCCCCTTGGTGGATGTAATTTTTGGCTTCGGCGAGTGAGGGTGGCTCAGGCCACAGCAATCCGAGAACTTCATTAAACTTATGAATAATGATTACCTCATACTGGTCCTGTTTAGATATTTTTGCGATGGTCCCATCTTTATAATTAATCAGGGCACGCTGCATGGGCCGTATGGCTTTTGCGGAAAGTGGGTCGTTGTTTAACGGGTCTTCGATTTCCCATTGTTCCCCATTGTTAAAAAATGCCGTAATGGCTGATAGGTTTAACGGCACAACCATGAGGTAGACTAAGTAGCAGTGGAAAAGTCTCATCGTTAGAGGGCGCTGAGTAGGTTTTGGGCGTCTTGTGCTTCGGGGGTCTCTTTAATGAAATCGTGCGAAAGCATTTCATTGATCAGCACGGTGGCCTCTTGAGGTTGGTGGAGCTGCTTGGCGAGCAGTTGGGCGGTGCCCCAGTAGGCTTTGGCCGACCACTCGGGGTAGCGCTTCCATCCTTGGTAGCAGCGACGGTAGTAGGCGATAGCTTCCGCGGCGCGGTTCTGTCGTTCCTCAATGATACCTAACCAATAGAGACTCCGGGCGGTACTTTCGCCCCTCCATGCTTTGGTTTGTGCCACGTATTCGAATTCTTTTTTAGCCTCTGTGAACTGACGTAACTCAGTAAGGGCCTGACCATGAACCAGCCGCAGGCTACACTCCTTATTATTTACGAAATTATTTTTCAGCGCCTCGGAGGATAGACTGAGCGCGGCGGAATAGTTTTTCTGTTGGAGTCGTATGGTGGCGAGGCCCGCAAAACCGTAGTCGGCGTATTCTGAAGTACGTACGTTTTGGATGAGAAAGTCGAAAAACTTTTCTGCGGTGGCGAAGTCGCCACTGGCGAGGGCGTTATCACCCGTTAGTGCAAGCAGGGTCGCACTTAGGTCTGATGGAGAAAAGTGTTGGGCGATTAATTTATAGTATTGATTAGCCTGATTGGACTCGTGGCGCAGTGCGCAAAGCTGGGCTTGGGTGAAATAGAGTCGAGCCTGTGCAATGGGTCGGGCGAGAGTAGGTTGCGGTTTTAGAATGGTTTCGAGTTCACCCAATGCTCGTGTTGCCCCGTCAGGTAGGTTTCGATTTTTTAGGTAAACCTTGTTCGCCAACAGGGTGAGTAGCTCTTCAGTTCCACCTTGTTTGGGGTCGTTAAGGCTTTCATGAATGGCGCTCACCAGTAATTGCAACGCAGGCTCCGGGGCGCCGGTCTGTGGTGCGTGATTGTTAATCCACTCGGTGGCGATAATAGCTTCGAAGAGGTAATTAGAGGCCTGCGGGCTTTGTTTGTCCCAGCGGTAGAGCTCAAGGTACAGGTCGCGCAGGGTGGTGAAATTATTTTGTGCTTTTAGGGCGGGGCGGAGTTTAGACAGGGCGTAGCGGAGGGCGTCAGCGTTGAAACGTCCATTTCTAGCGGCGAGTATGTACGCATCAATTGAGCGTTGGCTGTGTAGTGACTTTTGTTTTTCGAGGTCGGCGATGGTGGCATCAGATCTAGGTTGGTGTGCGAGTTGTAGGTCGACCTCGCCCGCGAGACCAGCTTCACAGTCACCGATGAGCACATAAACATCGGCCACTTTACTTTTTATATCGGACTTATTTTGGCCGGCAAAGTCTTTGAGCCACTTTTCACAGATTAAGCGCGAGCCCTCGAATTGCCCTGGAATTTTTCCGTATTCAATCAACGCCTGTCGGTATTGCACATCGAAGACGAATGCGCCGTTAGGGAATCGAGTCTGGTAATCGCCTAACGAATTTTGGGCACTCTCATTTTTGCCCTGATAAAACTGCGTCAGTGCCCGTAAGTAAATCACCTGCTCGAGGGCCTTAGATTTCGGGTATTTTTTAATAAAAGTAGTTAGTGCTTCATTGGCCTGAGTCCATTCCGTTAGGCAGAAAGTAGCGAAGCAGCATCGATACTCTATTTCCTCTAGGACTTCGGGCCGCAGTTTTTTGATTTTCGTTTTAGCCCATTG
>CAIVVQ010000039.1 GCA_903909465.1 uncultured Opitutia bacterium
CCGTTTGGGTGCGATACATGCCAACGTACCGCGCTGCCAATAATACTATCCAAAGTGTCGTACTTCGGCTTCCAGCCAAGCTCTGCCCGTACTTTCTTCGCATCCGCATACAATGCGGGCGGATCGCCTTCGCGACGGTCGACGTATTCACGAGGCACCTTTTTACCCGTCATGCGTTCCACACTTAAAATCACGGCGTCAACTGAATGGGGCTCACCGACCCCGAGATTATAAAATAAGGCGACGCCTGGCTTATTTAATTTCTCAAAAACCATAATGTGGGCCGACGACAAATCATCGACATGCACGTAGTCGCGCAAACAAGTGCCATCAGGAGTTGGGTAATCGCGACCAAACACCTTGAGTGCGGGTCGGCGACCCAAGGCCGCAGCAATCGCCAGCGGGATCAAATGCGTTTCGGGCGTATGGTCTTCGCCAATACTGCCATCAACCGAGGCACCTGCCGCGTTAAAATAACGGAAGGCCGCAAAGCTGATTTTTCCTTCGACCGCCAATTTCTTTAAAATATTTTCAACATCCAACTTGTTTTGACCGTAAGGATTAATCGGCTTCTGTGGTAAATCCTCCGACATGGGCATTTTCTCTGGAATACCAAAAATCGCACAGGTGCTAGAGAATACTAACTTCCTGACGCCCTCCGCCAACATCGCATCCAACAATCGCTGGGTTTGGACGACGTTATTTTCATGATAACGCTCGGGCTGATGGACTGACTCCCCAACGCTCGCGAACGCCGCAAAGTGCATCACGAGTTCAATCTTATGCTCACGCAGCGCCGCACGTACCACTTCACTGTCACCCATACTCGCTTTCACGAGCGGCACACCACTGGGCACCGACTCCGCATGGCCGTACGATAAATTATCGAGTACCACCACACGGTGGCCTGCCGCCAAGACTTGGCGCACGCAGTGACTTCCAATGTAGCCGGCACCGCCGACGACGAGAATGTTCATAAATCTCTTAAACTCACTACCCGCCCGCAAGGCAAGCGGGATAGAGTCAGCACCCACGCCTAGACCGTAACCTTCTTCGGAACCGTGTAAGCGTAAAGCACCTCGCCCGTCCCTGCAATTAAACGCACATCCATTGCGTCACCTTTAATCGAGGCCGCCAAGAAGCCGGGCTGCGCTTTCGCAAACTTAGAACGTGAAGTCATCTCCGCCGCTCGCACGGTCGACCCCGCACCGGCACAGAATAAATTAACGGCACCCGCCTGCAAGTGCTGCAAATCATGGTCGTGACCACAAATATATGCCTGCACGCCGTATTGCTTCAACAGTGGCAGAAGATCATCCACCAACTCCTGTGTGTCTCCATGCTCTCCGCCGGTGTAAATGGGGTGATGTCCAAAAACAATTTTCCACGTGGCCTTCGATTCTGCCAGCGTCATCTTAATCCACGCCAACTGCGCGCGACTGTCCTGCGTCGCAAATTCATTGCCGATGTGTTTATCGCGGGCATACTTGGCCACAAAGGGATTGGTATCGAGGTACAACATATCCACCGAACCGCCGTCAGTTAATTTTTCAGTCTTCACATAATACCGTGCGGGCATTTCCCAGCGCTTACTCTTCTTGGAATAATCAATCTGAGCCTGACAGCTTCCACAGTAATCATGATTACCTAAAATTACCCGCCAAGGCACCTGCAAGGAAGCCGCCGTGTAGACGCTTTCGAAAGAGAGCTTGAATTGAGCATCGTCTACCGACGAAACACCGAGGTCATAAAAATTATCCCCGACCGAAACAACGAAGGGCGCCTCTAACTGCGCGGCGGCAATGCCCATCTGTTTGGCGACATCGAGCTGGTCCTTTTGCCCCTTCCGGCCCCAATCGCCGACCACCAAAAAATTGAGTCCGCGGCTAGCCGCATCCGCCGCAAACAGCCCACTCGATAACAAAGGGCCCGCGAGCGCCAGCTGTGCCGTAGCGACAAAGAGCTTCTTAACAAAATCTCGGCGGGTGGTTAACATGGGACACCCTTTAAATCATCGGTGATATTTGAAATATCAAACCCGAATCGCATTCATTCTTTAAACCATTAAATGCGGGTGGGCTCATCCAAATCCTTGCCACCGTCGCCCACAACGTACTATCTGCAATCATTCATGGAACAAACGCCTGGCACCTACGATTTTTCCGCTTTCGAACAGCGGTGGCAGGCCTATTGGAAGAAAAATTCCACCTTCCGTACCGAACCGACTTCCTGCGGTAAGCCCAAATACTACGTGCTCGATATGTTCCCCTACCCATCGGGTGCGGGCC
This sequence comes from uncultured Opitutia bacterium, assembly GCA_903909465.1. Classification (GTDB taxonomy): domain Bacteria; phylum Verrucomicrobiota; class Verrucomicrobiia; order Opitutales; family UBA953; genus UBA953. Next base: position 2,289 of record CAIVVQ010000039.1, read on the forward strand.
TACACATCGGTCACCCTGAAGGTTACACGGCGTCGGATATTTTAGGGCGATATAAAAAAGCCGCTGGTTTCAATGTTCTGCACCCCATGGGTTGGGATGCGTTCGGCCTCCCCGCGGAACAACATGCCATCGCCACTGGCGAACACCCCGCGCTTCAGACTCGCAAAAATATCGATAACTTCCGTCGCCAACTTCAGATGATCGGCTTCGGCATCGACTGGGATCGCGAACTTTCTACGACCGACGAAAATTATTTCCGTTGGACGCAATGGATCTTCCTAAAACTCTTCCGTCACGGCCTCGCTTATGTTTCCGAAAAACCTGTCTGGTTCTGCCCTGCCCTCGGCACCGTCCTCGCCAACGAAGAGGTGCTTAACACCAAAGAAGGTCCTCGCTCTGAGCGTGGCAATCACCCTGTCGAACGTCGCCCGATTCGTCAATGGGTCCTGCGCATCACCGCTTACGCGGATAAACTAATCGAAGGTCTCGATGCCCTCGATTGGCCCGATTCGACGAAGCGCTTGCAGAAAAATTGGATCGGTAAATCCGAAGGTGCGGAAGTGACATTTCAACTGGCCGATATCGCCAATGAAAGCCTCGCGGTTTTCACGACGCGTCCGGACACCCTCTTCGGCGCGACCTACATGGTCGTCGCCCCCGAACACCCGCTCATCAGTAAACTGACGACGCCGACCCAAAAAGCTGCGGTCGATACTTACATCGCCACAGTCCGTAATAAATCCGACCTAGAGCGCACCGACCTCGCCGCCAAGAAAAAGACCGGCGTGTTTACTGGCAGCTATGCCGTCAATCCAGTTAACGGAAATAAAATCCCCATCTGGACCGCCGACTATGTACTCATGAGTTACGGCACCGGTGCCATCATGGCCGTGCCCGCCCACGATGAACGTGACTGGGAATTCGCCAAAGAATTTAAACTTCCCATCATCCAAGTGGTCGGTTCGAAAGAACCCATCGATGTTCAAGAGAAGCCTTGGACTGAAGATGGCCCAATGGTGAACTCGGGTGCGTTCAACGGACTTTCCGCCAGCGAAACGAAGAAGAAAATCACGGCCGACCTCGCCGCCAAGGGCCAAGGCAAACTTGCTGTTAACTTCAAACTGCGCGACTGGCTCTTCTCACGTCAACGCTACTGGGGTGAGCCGTTCCCTATTCTCTGGGTTTCACAATCTGACTACGCGAAAATTCCAGCCGACTCCGAAATCCGGGAGTTCCTACCGAAACAGCCAGTCACTTGTCAAATCAACGGACAAGAGGTCTGCGCCGTGCCGCTAACGTCTAAGCAACTGCCACTCAAACTTCCTGAAGTTAAATCTTACCAGCCATCACCGACGGGCGATTCACCGCTTTCTAAAGAACCGGATTGGACCGAGGTCTGGTATAATATCGCTGACGGCGAAACCATCGCCCAATCCAAACCACAACCTGGACCACTCTGGATCAAGGCCTCGCGCGAAACCAACACGATGCCGCAGTGGGCGGGCTCCTGCTGGTACTACCTGCGTTACCTCGATACTTTAAATAACAAAGAAATCGTCGGTGCCGACGTCCTGAAATATTGGGGCAACCCCGACTTTTATATCGGCGGCGCGGAACACGCGGTACTCCACTTGCTGTACGCCCGCTTCTGGCACCGCTTCCTATTCGACATCAAAGTCCTGCCCACACCCGAGCCATTCCAAAAACTTTTCCACCAAGGTCTCATCCTCGGTGAAGATGGTGAAAAAATGTCTAAGAGCCGCGGCAACGTGGTTAACCCCGATGTCATCGTCAAAGAACACGGCGCCGATGCGTTGCGCATGTATTTAATGTTCCTTGGACCGCTCGAAGCTTCTAAACCTTGGAACACCGACGGTATCGCTGGCATCACCCGCTTCCTCCGTCGCCTCTGGCGCCTCGCAGTCGACGAGACTACTGGAAAAGTTTCCAGCAAAGTTAACGATACTGCGGCTGAACCCGAGGAACTCGTACGCGAACTCCACAAGACGATCCAGAAAGTCACCAAGGATATCGAGACGCTGCAATTCAACACGGCGATCTCACAAATGATGATTCTCATGAACGCTGCGGAGAAATCTGCGACTATCAAGCGTGCGACCGTCGAAGACTTTGCCCGCCTCGCTGCACCCTTCGCCCCACACGTCTGCGAAGAAATCTGGCAGCGCCTTGGTCACAAGGAAAGTATTTCCACCGCCGGCTGGCCTAAGCTCGATGAATCTAAACTCGTCGAAACCACCGTAGATGTCGTCTTCCAAGTGAACGGAAAAGTTCGTTCGACCACCAAGGTCGATAAAGCGATCAGCAAGGACGCCCTCCTCGCCCTCGCGAAGGCCGACCCCGCTGTGCAAAAGTTTATCGACGGCAAACCCATCGTTAAGGAAATCATCGTCCCAGGTAAGCTCGTGAATATCGTCGTTGCCGGCTAATTAAAATCCTCTACCGACACAAAAAAGGCCTCCGTATTGGAGGCCTTTTTGTTATCTAACTTAAGACTAGATTTTTGCTTTTTCCAAGCGGGGCAGCAACAAGTGGTGAATCACGAATGCCACGATGTAAGCAAACGCACAGAAGCTGAAGAGAATCGAATAGCCGTTATCGGATGCATCCAAGATACGGCCAGCAACGATTGGGAAAATCATACCACCCAATGAACCTGCCATGCCGCCGAGTCCGCTAGCTGAGCCAACCGCATCGCGCGGGAAGGTTTCGGAAACGGCAGCATACAAGCTAGCCGACCAGGCTTGGTGGGCCGAAGCAGCAAAGCCGATAAGTAACACCGCTTCCCACATGCCCAAACCTCTTACAAAGAAGATCGGCAGTGAACACAGGGCGAAGATAAGGAGTGAGCCCTTACGCACCTTGACCATGTCGTAACCGCGATCTGCGACCTTCTTCACCCCCCAACCGGCAAGAATACTCAAGACTGTGACGATACCATAAAGCGTCACGAGTGGCAGACCCATCGCCTTAATGTCCAAGTGTTGCTGCTTCTTAAAGTAGTCAGGCAACCAGATTAAGTAGAACCACCAAACGGGGTCCGTTAAGAATTTTGCAATCATGTACGCCCATGTCTGCCTGATGCCCAATAAACTCGCCCAAGGAATCTTGCGCTCCGCTGCGACTTCTTCCTCAGCCAATTGCGGGGCCTTTTTAAACAGAGGCAACCAGAAGCATAACCAGATTATGCCCAGTAAACTCGCAATCAAGAACGTGTAGCGCCAGCCGTAGACGACGGCGATGATGGGGAAAACTGCTGGTGCAATCAAGGCACCCACATTCGAACCTGAATTAAATAGCGTGGTCGCAAAGGCACGATCCGAACGAGGAAACCACTGTGAAACAGTTTTAATCGCCGCTGGGAAATTACCGCCTTCACTGAAACCTAGTGCGACACGAGCCAAACAGAAGCAACCGATCGCTCCGAGAATCACGCGTGACGGATAATCAAAACCGAGTGAACCAATAGAAAAGGAACAACCGATCGCAATCGCACCAATTAAGAAGTGAAACGCAGCCGAAACCGACCGGGCACCAATCGAAATGGCATAACCTTTTTTGGTTCCAAAACGGTCAATAAACCACCCGAAGCTCATCAAGCCCAAGGCATACGAGCCTTGGAAGGCCGATTGTACCCAACCGTATTGCTCATTCGTCCACTTAAACTCGGTGTCTAATTGAGACTTAATTAAGGACATAATCTGACGATCGATATAAATAATCGTCGTCGCGAAAAACAGGAGGGCTAAAATCACCCAGCGGTAAGGTGAAAGGGACGAGGAAGTATTATGGGGTTCTTTCATGGGTGCGTGTTAATAAACGGCCGATTTTTTTCGTGTCGACCCTAGACTTTCTTTGACTTTCACCCAAAAACTCGGCTTCTTCCAAGGACTCTATGAAGCCACGCATCCTCCTCACCACCACTTCATTCCAAGACACCCCCGGCGAACACCATCGCCTCCTTAAAGAAACGGGTTGGGAAGTGGTCACCGCTCGCGGTCCTCTGAGCGAGGCCGACACGTTAGCGTTAATGGGGGAATTTGACGGATACATTTGTGGCGACGACTTGATCACCCAAGCGGTCATCGATAAAGCCCTTCCCCGCCTGAAGGTCGTCAGCAAGTACGGTATCGGCGTCGACAAGATCGACGTGAAATACCTCACCTCTAAAGGCATCCCCCTTCTCTTCACTCCAGGCGTCAATCACACCACCGTCGCCGAGCATACTTTCCTTCTGCTCCTCGCCCTCGAGAAAAATTTCTATTTCCATACCGACTCCACTCGCTCCGGCACTTGGAAGCGTAAAACCGGTCGTGAGTTACTCGATAAGACCATCGGCATCATCGGCATGGGCCGCATCGGTAAAGAAGTCGCCATTCGCGCCCGCGCCTTCGGCATGAAGGTCGTTGGTTTCGATCTCTATTGGGACGACAAGTTCGCCGCACAGTACGACGTTCAACGCGCCGCCACCATGGACGACGTTTTCGCCGTCTCCGATTATATTTCACTCCACACCAACCTCACGCCGGAAACGCGTGACCTCATATCCGCTAAGAATATCGCGAAGATGAAGAAGGGTGTTCTCATTCTTAACTGTGCTCGCGGTGAAATCGTTCACACCGACGATATTGCGGCTGCCCTTAAGTCCGGCCAAGTGGGCGGTTACGGTACCGATGTGCTCGACGAAGAGCCACCTCGCGCTGACCACCCCCTCACCAAACTCCCTAACTGCGTTGTGACTCCTCACATTGGTTCACGCACCGCCGAAAGCGTCCAACGCCAAGCTGTCGCCGCAGTGACTAATTTGATTAAAGCGATGCACGGCGAAAAACCACTCGCACAAATTAATCCAGAAGTCCCCGTCAAGAAAGTCGTCTAACCGACCCCCTTGTCCCCGCTGTCACCTTGCCAACTAATCCCCTAAACTAATTCCAATGTCCGAAGTTTTTCACGTTGTCCCAGTTGAAGCCCACGAGGCCCTCGTGAGTGCCGCTTACCGCCATCGCGGTTTCGGTGCCACCGAGTCCGCCCAAGCCGCCAAGATGTCATCCATGGCGACGCACCACGGCATTCGTACCCACAATGCCATCAAGGCCCTTCACCTCGACGAACTCTTCGGTTCAAAAGTCGGCGGCTGCACACCTAACGCTACCGTCATTAAAAAACCTTCCCGCTTCGCCGCTGCTGAAGTTTGGGATGCGAAACAAAAACTCGGTCAAGCTGTCGCCGTCGACGCCATCGAGACCTGTATCAAACTCGCCGATCAATACGGCGTTGGCACCGTTTCCGTCGACAACGCTTTCCACTACCTCTGGGGCGGTGGCTACGTCATGGAAGCCGCTAAGCGTGGTTACATCGCATACACCAATTGCACGGCCACCCTCGCTGAGGTTGTTCCCTTCCAAGGTAAATACCCAACCCTCGGTACTAATCCTCACTCTTGGGGATTCCCTACCACCGACGCCTTAGGTTTTCCTATCGTGATCGATTGGGCTACTTCCGTGATCGCCATGGGCCGCGTGCAACAACTCAAGCGCGAAGGTAAACAGCTCCCTCCCGACGCTGCCGTGGATAAAGATGGTAAAGTCACCATCGATCCCGCTGCCGCCGTTTCGCTCATTCCTTTCGGCGCACACAAGGGCTACGGTCTTTCGCTCATCAACGAAATCGTTGCTGGCTTCATCGGTGGCTCACTCCCGACCATCCGTAGCCGCACCAAAGTCGCCGGCGAAAAACAAAATTGCGCATTCTTCTTCCAGGTCATTCACCCCGATGCCATCAGCAGCGGCGTGTTTGCCCAAGGTCGCAACCAATCGCAAAACGTTAAAGCCGTACTGGACGACATCCTCGGCCACGGTAACGAGAAGTGCATGCTGCCCGGTCAAATGGAAGCGGCCTTCGCTGCCCGCAGTAAAAAAGCTGGCGGCCTCCTCTTCTCTAAGGCCGAAGTCGAAGCGCTCAATGAAATGGCCCACGAGTGCGGTATCAAGCCGTTCGACGTCAACAGCCTCCCGACTGCTTAATTAAAATATAAAACAACTTATACTCACACCTATGGCACTCCCTATCAAAGCAGCAAAGGATTGTACCTTTGACCAAGTTTCACTCGGCGAAGTCATGCTTCGTCTCGACCCCGGCGAAGGTCGCGTGCGCACCGCTCGCGAATTCAAAGTCTGGGAAGGCGGCGGCGAATACAACGTCGCTCGTGGCCTCAAGAAATGTTTTAACCTCCGCACTTCCGTGGTCACCGCCTTCGTGGATAACGAAGTGGGTCACCTCGTTGAAGACTTCATCATGCAAGGCGGCGTTAATACCGACTTCATCAAGTGGCGCGAAGACGACGGCATCGGCCGTACCGTGCGCAATGGTCTCAATTTCACCGAGCGTGGTTTCGGTATCCGTGGCGCCGTCGGCGTGCCCGACCGTGGTAACACCGCTGCGAGCCAATTAAAACCTGGCGACATCGATTGGGAACACCTCTTCGGCAAACTCGGCGTCCGCTGGTTCCACACAGGTGGTATCTTCGCAGCCCTCTCGGAATCCACTGCCCAAGTCACCATCGAGGCTGTGAAAGCAGCTAAGAAACACGGCACTATCGTCTCTTACGATTTAAACTACCGCCCTTCCCTTTGGAAGACGATTGGTGGACTAAAGAAAGCCCAAGAAGTGAATCGCGAAATCGCTAAGTACGTCGATGTCATGATCGGCAACGAAGAAGATTTCACCGCTTCCCTCGGCTTCGAAGTCGATGGCGCCGACCACAGCCTTAAGCATATCGAAACGGATGCGTTCAAGAAGATGATCGAAAAAGCCGTCAAAGATTTCCCTAACTTCAAAGTTGCTGCCACCACCCTGCGCCGCGTAATCACCGCCACGAAGAATGACTGGAGTGCCATCTGCTGGCACGACGGTAAATTCTACGACTCTATCCAATTCCCTGGCCTCGAAATCCTCGACCGTGTTGGCGGCGGCGACAGCTTCGCCAGCGGCTTGGTCTTCGGCTTCATGGAATTCAATGATGCCCAGAAAGCCGTTAACTACGGCACCGCACACGGCGCCCTTGCCTCCACTACCCCTGGCGACACCTCGATGGTGACCCGCAAGGAAGTGGAAAAGCAAATCTCCGGTGGCGGCGCCCGCGTCGTTCGCTAAGTCTGTTTCCATCACCTCAAAAGGGCAGCCACTCGGCTGCCCTTTTTGTTTGGTTGGGGCACGCTGAGTGTGCCCAAGGCAGGGTCCGCTCCACGCGTGCCGCTGTATCTCAGGTAGGGGCAGCACTGCGTGATGCCCGTGCATCTTGTTTGGGTAGGGACGGCGCTCCGCGCCGTCCGCTGTATTTTGTATCGGACGCGACGCAGTCGCGCCCCTACCTTTTCCCCTAAATTTATTGCCTCCCCCCACCCCTATCCCTTTCCCTATCTCTATACCCTTCCCCCTAACCTAAAATGTCCTCCCTCGATCTCTTCTCACTCAAAGGCCGAACTGCCGTTATCATCGGTGGCACCGGAGAACTCTGCGGCGCGATGGCCGAAGGTTTCGCCTCCGCAGGCGCTCATGTGATTTTAGTCGGACGTGACCCTGCGAAGGCCGACGCTCGCCTCGCTAAAATCAAAGCCGGCGGCGGCAAAGGTGAATTCCTCTCCTGTGAAGCCACCAACAAGGCCGACCTCATCACGCTGCGTGATAAAATTTTAGCCCAACACGGGAAAATCGACGTCCTCGTCAACGGCGCTGGCGTCAACTCCGCCACTCCTTTCTTCGAAATCGCTGAAAGCGAACTCGATCGCATTATTTCTGTTAACATCAAGAGCGTCGTACTCGGCTGCCAAGTTTTTGGTGAAGCCATGGTGAAGGCGGGCAAGGGCTCCATTATCAATCTGGGTTCTGAGTCTGGCATCGTGCCGCTCTCCCGCGTGTTCACATACTCTGCCACCAAAGCGGCGGTTCATAATCTCTCAAAAAACCTCGCACGCGAATGGGCCCCTAACGGCGTCCGCGTTAACACCATCATCCCGGGCTTCTTCCCCGCGGAACAAAATCGCAAGGTGCTCACCCCTGAACGCGTCGCTCAAATTCTCGGCAAGACCCCGATGGGCCGATTCGGTGAAGCCCACGAACTCATCGGTGCGACGCTCTTACTGGCATCCGATGCGAGCAGCTTCATCACGGGCTCCGAAATTGTCGTCGACGGCGGTTTCGCCGCTAAAGCTATCTAATTAATCTACCCACCATGGCTTTTCTCGACGACGACTTTATCTTAGCGGGCCCGACCGCACGCCACCTGTATCACAACGTCGCGAAACAGCAGCCCATCGTCGATTACCACTGCCACCTCAGCCCAAAAGACATCGCAGAAGACCGTCGCTTTGAAGACCTCTCCGCCGTCTGGCTTGCCGGCGATCACTACAAGTGGCGCGCGATGCGTGCCCACGGCGTTAACGAAGATTACATCACCGGCGCCAAATCCACCCCGCGTGAAAAATTCCAAGCCTGGGCGGAAACGGTCCCACACACGCTTCGTAATCCCCTCTTCCACTGGACACACCTAGAGTTGCAACGTCACTTCGGCATCAAACTCATCCTCGAAGGTGACTCTGCCCAAAAAGTCTGGGACGAAGCGAACCAACAACTTAAACACGGCAACCTGACGGCACGTGGCATACTGAAAATAATGAACGTCGAAGTAGTCGGCACCACCGACGACCCAGCCGATTCACTCGACTACCACCACGCGATTGCGAAATCCGGTTTCAAGACGAAGATTGCCCCAACCTACCGACCCGACGCCGCCCTCAAAGTTCGCCTCCCCGAGCGCGTTAAAGCTTGGGCGAAACGTCTCTCCGCTATCAGCGGAAAAAATGCCGACACTTTCTCTGGACTGATTGAAGCACTCAATAAACGTCACGATGATTTCGCTGCGGCTGGCTGCTTAGCAACCGACCACGGTCTCGAATACTTGCCTGATGTTTCATGCACTGAAGCCGAAGCAAAATCGATTTGGGAAAACGCTATGGCCGGCAAACCTGCCACCGCCCTTGAAGCCGAAAAGTTCACGGTCTTCATCATGCTCCACGTGGGTCGCCTCAATAACGCCAAGGGTTGGACCACTCAACTACACCTCGGACCCATTCGCGACCCCAACCAAGGACTGCTCCAACGACTGGGTTCCGACGCAGGTTGCGATGCCATTGGCGATTACCGCCAAGGCCCTGGCCTGGTTAATTACCTCGGCACCCTCTCCGGCGAAAACCAACTGGGTAAAACGATTCTCTATAATATCAATCCGGCCGACACCGCACTCTTCGCCTGTATGCCTGGATCCTTCCAAGACGGCGTAACGCCCGGAAAAATTCAGTACGGCTCTGGCTGGTGGTTCCTCGATCAAGAACACGGCATGCGCGATCAAATGAATGCCTTATCTGACCTCGGCCTGCTGGGTCGCTTCGTCGGTATGGTGACCGATTCTCGCTCCTTCCTTTCCTACCCTCGCCACGAATACTTCCGTCGCATCCTGTGCGACCTCGTGGGTCACGATGTCGACAGCGGTCGCATCCCTGATCGTAAAGAATGGACCGATCGCCTAGTGGCCGACGTTTGCTACCGCAACGCCCGCAACTACTTTGGTTTTTATTCTAAATAAAAACTAGGTTCGGTCCGAACGGTACACGCGTTGCACACGTTGCGTCAGCGTACATAAGGCCTCCCAGGGAATACAGTCCGACCACCCACAGAATTCTGCGACGGTGATTCGGTCTTTACCCTGCGGTCCTAAAATCGTCGCCACTTCGCCGACCGCGACACCTGGATTGTCCGTCACATCGACAACGGTTTGATCCATGCTGACACGTCCGAGAATTGGACAACGCAAACCATGAATTAAAAATTGTCCGCGATTGCTCGCTGCGGTGGGCACGCCGTCACCATAGCCGACTGCAACCACTGCGACTACCGAGTCGCGTGCTAAGACCTTGGTACGATTGTAACCAATCGCCGTACCTTTTGGCAAATGCTTCACCAGAACCACACGTGCATGGAATGATAATACGGGATCAGGCTTCAAGCTGGCCAAGAAAGATCCTGCAGACGGAGGCAAACCATACTGCATCAAACCAATGCGCACGGCATTGAAGGGCAAATCCGCCGAAAAGGTTTCAAGTCCGGCACTGTTGTCGGCGTGAATCAAAAGCTTTGCGCGAACGCTCAACGGAATGGTCTCAATTAATTTTAAGAAGGTTTCACGTTGCTGGGCCGTGTACGTAGTATCCGTATCGGCATCAGAAAAATGTGTGTACACGCCGCACCACGCTAACATCGGCAACGACAGAACTTTGGCGAAAAGTGCCTGCGCTTCTTGATGCCACACGCCCGATCGACCCATCCCCGTATCGATTTTAATATGCACGCGGGTGACTTGTTTCAGGTTTTGCGCACAGGCCGCCAGTGCTTCTGCCTCGCCAATCGAGTTAATCGAAAAATCTAAACCCAAACTCACACCTCGCGCCATTTCTTCAGGTAGCGTGGGACTGAGCAGAAGAATATAAGAATCAGAACTGATTTCACGCAGTCGCGCTGCTTCCGCCACATTCGCGACCGCAAAATTCTCCACCCCCGCCTGCAATAAACGCGTCACCACTTCGGGCATGCCGTGTCCGTACGCATCCGCCTTCACCACGGCGACATAGCGCATACGCTTCGGCAAGGCCTGCTTAATGCGTCCGACATTACGATCCAAAGCGGGTAAATCGATTTCCACCCATGCACGTGAATTATGACCAGAGGGACTCATGGGGTTCCGCGGTGCCGTTCGCCCGACCATAATGCAAAATCTTCCGTGGCATTCAAGGGCTCAGGTTTGGATTCGTGTTTTAATAATTTACCTTCCAAAAAATACTTAGGCAAATCGGCCCACGGGTCCGCTAGCTTCGCCGCTCCCGGGAAAACCTTAATGGCCTCATCCGAGAGCGCCAAGATAGG
>CAIVVQ010000040.1 GCA_903909465.1 uncultured Opitutia bacterium
AAGTCGGTGGAAGAACTCGCACGCGTTTGGAATTTTCTCGCCGAGAATCGCGTAGCACGCGACGGCGCAGTCTTCGCCTTAGGCGGCGGCGTCATCGGCGACCTCGCCGGCTTTGCGGCTGCCTCGTACCAGCGCGGTATTGATTTCATTCAGGTTCCAACGACTTTACTCGCGATGGTGGATAGTTCGGTCGGAGGAAAGACCGGCATCAACCTGATCGCCGGAAAAAACCTCGTGGGCAACTTCCACCAACCGAAAGCGGTTTTTGCGGATACTTCAATTTTGTCGACGCTCCCAGCGCGCGAGTTTGCGGCGGGCATGGCCGAAGTCATCAAGCATGGCTTGATTGCGGATCGCGCCCTCTTTGCGGAATTACAAAAAAGTGCACCGCTGAGCTGGAACAGCCCAAGCTTGCCTCAAATTATTCGTCGCTGCGTTGAAATTAAAGCGGCTGTCGTCGCTGGCGATGAATTCGAAACGCAAGCGTCGGGCGGACGTGCCCTACTTAATTTAGGTCACACCTTCGGTCATGCCATCGAAGCAACGGCGGGCTACGGCACCTACTTGCACGGCGAAGCAGTGGCGATTGGCCTGGTTATAGCCGCTCAACTTTCTGCCGAGCTCGGTCAATGCACGGCCAGCGAAGTGGCGGCGGTTGAAAAAACTGTGGCGGCCTATCAGTTGCCCACTCGCCTGCGCAGTCCGTTGGCCGTTGAAGATTTACTGGCAGCGATGCGTCGCGACAAAAAAGTGCGCGAAGGAAAATTGCGTTTCGTTTTATTAAAGGGCATCGGCGACGCGCAGACATCGTCCGACGTGCCTGAGAGTCTGGCGCGTAAGATTTTTGTGTCGGGCGGAGCGAGCGCTTAAGGTTTCGGACCGACCGCTGGTTGAATCGCACGCCAGTCGCCTTCTTGCAGTCGACGTTGATTCTTCTCGTTGGCCTCGCGGATCTGCTCGCCCATTTTTCCGTCGGCATTATTTTCGCCCGCCAAAGTTGAAGCCGCCGGAGATTTTTCGGCGATGAAAGATTTGTCATCCTTCGGAACTGCACAGCCCGTCAAACTGGCGATTACTAAAAGGTACAGGTGCCGCTTCATACTACTTAACTTTAGCCCGCTTCTTAGCGTCTGTCTCTAACCAAGTACGCAAGGATAAGGCCGATTGGCGGGCCTTTTCGCGGGCAGTGGACAGTTGATCGGCATCATCCACCTTGGCCGAGGTGAAAGTGTAGAATTTTACTTTGGGCTCGGTGCCCGAAGCACGCACCGCCAGGCGGCGGCCATCGGCCAATTCGGCGAGGATGAATTCCTCGGGCGGCACGCGCTCGCCTTCGGCATCGATGACCTCGTCGTGATTGTAATCGGTGACGTGTAAAACTTTTGAACCATCAATCTCTTTGGGCGGACTAGTGCGCCATGAAGCGACGATGCGTTTAATGGCAGCAGCACCTTCGGCGCCTTCGAAGGAAATATTTAATAAATCCTCGTAGTGCGCACCGTGACTCAAGTGCAATGCATCGAGGGCGTCGAGCAAGGTGCGACCACGCGAGCGTAAGACGGCAGCGAATTCGCAAAGCATAACCACCGTCGCATTTGCATCTTTATCGCGCACCGCATCATCCGCCAGGTAACCATAGCTTTCTTCCGCACCAAAAACAAAGAAGGTGGAGTGTCGTAAGGCGAGGGGCACGCGACGAATCAGTGGCAAGTTAGGTGCGTCGGCTCCCGCAGCAGCGGATAGTTTTTGGGACCACTTTTCGAGCTTACGTCCGATCCATTTAAATCCGACAAGTGTCTCGAGGCACTTCACGCCGTGCCGTGCACAAATTTTCTGAACCAGGGGCGTGGTCACGAGCGACTTCACCACGACTGCCGAAGGAGAGCCAGCGGCTGGCAAGATTCCCGCATCCTTCAAAGCGGAGATGCGAAACTCCGTGAGCAATGCGGCGACTTCATTGCCGGTGAGTAAACGGTAACCGCCGCCAGGCAATGGACACGCTGCGCCGACACGGTCGGCGTCGGGGTCGGTCGCTAAAACTAAATCTGCTCCCACTTTTGTGGCTAACTGAATCGCTAAAACAAACGCCGCCGGACTTTCCGGGTTGGGCGATGGCACCGTGGGGAATCGACCATCGTGCTCGCGTTGTTCATCCACTAATTCGGGGTCTAAACCAATACGGCGCAAAGCAGGAATCACCATCACGTCGCCCGTACCGTGAAGATTAGTGTAAACCACTTTAGGCGTGTGACGGGAAAGCACTTCCTGATCCACCACGATGCCAGCTAATCGAGATAAATAGGCATCTTCAGCGGAGGCAGGTACGGCTTGTACCTGACTGAGGTCGATTGATAAAAATGGGGCCACGTCGGCCACGGTGATTTTTCCAACCCGTGTGACGATTTCAACGTCCGCTGGAGGCGTGACTTGTGCGCCGTCGCTCAAGTAACATTTAAATCCGTTATCGTGCGCGGGATTGTGACTCGCCGTAATCACCACGCCCGCCTGGGCTTGGAGGTGACGTAATGTAAAACTGAGTTGCGGAGTGGAGCGTGGGCCGCTGAAGAGAAACGCTTCGCCGCCAAACTTCGTCCAAGCCGACGCGAGTAGCTCGGCAAAGTGTTGCGAAAAATGTCGAACGTCGTGAGCGATGACCAAGCGAGGCTTGCTGTTTTGAGTAGAGACTTGTCGCCACAAACCCAGACCGGCACGCAGTATATTAATATCATTCAAGCAGGCCGAGCCCACCGCGGCGCGGACTGGCTTTCCTTCGGCATCTAATTCATTGGCGGCACTCACTCGCCCAACGGTTCGACCGCGCATGCCACCGGTGCCAAAGGCGATTCCCTTGTAAAATCGGTCTTCGATTTCCGCCCATGCTCCCTTCGCGACTAAATCTTGCAGGCTGGCGATGACGGCATCGGGCAACCCATCGGATTCAAGCCAGCGGGTTGCATTCGTCAGGGCAGCGGGGGAAATTTGGCCTTTGGATTTGGCAGACTTAAGCGTAGCCAGAACAGCAGAGGTATCACTCATGATTGAGGCCATATCCTTGCGACAGAATGGCTTCGCACAAGCATTTAGACGGGGAGGAGGGGGTTGACACTGGGCGTGCGATGACAAGGGTTTAAGCCCCATGGCCGAAGACAGTTCCAAACAGCGTCCGCCTGATGATGACCGCAATCTCGTGGTCGTGGACGACGATTTTATTCACGCCGACGCTGAAGATAAACTTTGGTTATTTTGGCAGCGCAATCAGACCGTCATTATCCGTGGCACAACCGCGGTCGTCATCGGACTGATTAGCTTTCTGGCCTTTCACTTTTGGCAAATTGCACGCCAGTCGTCGCTCGGCGAATCCTACATCGCCTGCCAAGATGACAATGCGCGCCGGGCATTTGCGGCTGAAAATAAAGGCGAGGTCTTAGCGGGCGTGGCACTCCTTGAGGTCGCTGACAATTTAAGGAAGAATAATAAATTAACCGAAGCCGCACAGGCCTACGACGAAGCGGTGTTGAGTTTTAAAAATGCGGAAGCTCCCGCACTCAAGGCACTCGGCACGCGTGCCAAGCTTTACGCCGCATTAACCAAAGTGGACCTCGGACAAGCGGGCGCCGAAGCCGGTCTCGTTGTCGTTGCTAATGATCCAACTGCGCCCGACACCCTGCGCGGTTACGCGATGATTGTTTTAGCGAACAACGCACTCACCCAAGGCGATAATGCCAGTGCCGCGAAATGGATTAACTTAATGGATAAACGCCTGCGACCCAGCAATGTTTGGGCGGCGGATAAAAATTGGCTCGTGCGTTCGGAGCCAGGTTTACTGACACCGATTGCTGCGCCTAATCCTGAAACACCCGCGAGTCCTTAATACACAATGCCCGAAGTTGACCCGCAGCCAACAGCCGCCGTGGTGGCGGAAATGCTCACTAAGCGCTACGGGTCGCTAACGGCTATTGAAAACCTCAGCTTCTCTGTCGCTCCTGGAGAAATTGTTGGATTCCTCGGACCGAATGGCGCCGGCAAATCGACCACGATGCGCATCCTCGCTGGCACCATGGCGGGGACATCCGGACGTGCGAGCATCTGGGGTGAATCAGTCGCACTGAATCCAGCGGCAGCCAAACGACACATGGCCTACATGCCTGAAAATAATCCGCTGCCTGAAGATTTGCGTGTCGAAGAATATTTAACGCTAAGGGCTCGGCTGAAGGACGTGCCGAGTACATTAGTCGACGAACGAGTAGCAAAAGTAATGGAAGATTGCGACCTCACCCGTCGAGCAAAGGGACGCCTCATCGGTCAACTCTCCAAAGGTTTTAAACAACGCGTCGGCATTGCCGATGCATTATTGGCCGAGCCTAAAGTTGTGATTCTCGATGAGCCCACGATCGGATTGGACCCTCACCAAATTCTCGGCATCCGCGATTTGATTCGGTCGCTACGCGGAAAAATGGCGGTGCTGATCTCCAGCCACATTCTCCACGAAGTAGAACAAGTGTGTGATAAGGTCGTGATCATTAATCGCGGCAAACTCGTGGCCCAAGGCCGCACGGAAGATCTCCGCCGCGAATTATTCCCGAATGCCGTCTTTAATTTAATCACGCAAGCGACTGCGGCGGAATTAAAAGTTCTCATCGCAATGCACGAGTCCGCCGCGAACGTCGAAGTAATCGGCTCTGCTGATGCCAACTGGAATAAACTTAAAGTGACTTTACAAATGCACTCACCCCTGCGCGAGGGCTTGGCGTCGCTGATGATTTCCGCCGGCATGTCGCTGCGCGAAATCAGCGAAGAGCATTACGGGCTCGAAGATATTTTCTTAGCGGCGACTCGACGCGCCACCACCGAAGGGGGTCGAATTTAAATGCGCCACTTCCGAACACTCTTAGCCCACGAGTTGCGTACCGCGTTTTTCTCTTGGAATACATGGGCGGCTGCCGGTTTATTCCTAACATTAATGGGCACGCTGCATTGGTTTGCGGTGCTTGAATGTAGCCGCGCTCCACAAGCGTGGACGCCCGTCGAAGCGACCTTCCGACTTTTCTGGCTCCCCCTACTCTGCGTATTGCCCCTGCTCACCATGCGCAGTTTTGCCGATGAGCGCCGTCAAGGTACATTATCAGCGTTGCTCACCACACCGGCTAGCGCAGCGGCGATTGTTTGGGCGAAATTCTTATCAGCGTGGCTCACTTGGTCCCTCTTCTGGATTAGTTTCACCCTCTTCCCTCTCCTGGTGAACCTCCGCTTAGGTGCGAGCGGTGATCAAGCGCTTTACGATTCGTCCGCGCTCATGGGTGGCTTATGCTTTATTTTAGTGAGTGGTTTTTTACATGTCTCAATCGGCATCTTGTGTAGCTGCATCACACGGAGTGCGACCTTAGCAGCGTTGCTCACTTTCATTACACTCTTGGCCCTGACGGCTATAGGCGGCGCCATGGAATCACTGCCTATCGAAAGTTGGGCGTGGCTCGGTTGGTTGCGCGAACCCGCGGCGCACTTACGCACCTTCGGGCATCTCCAAGATTTTGCATCGGGCATTCTCGACTCTCGTCCACTCGTGCTTTATGCCACGGGGACTTTATTATCACTCGGCTTAGCGGTCTTAGCAGTGGAGGGCCAAGAATAATATGGCGCTCCCGCATGATGATTTTAGTTCGGTGCGTCCGATGCGGAGGTGGAATCGCTTCACCCAAGCTGCGCTCGCGATTGGGTTGGCGGTGATGATTAATTTCTTAGCCTCGAAATCATCGTTTCGTTTCCGTGAAGACCTGACTCGTGATCATCGTCACTCCTTGGCGACTGAATCCGTCGAGACGATTCAGTCGGCCGGGCGAAAGAGTCCGATTGGGGCGAAGCAAAATAAGCGCTGGGTACGAGCACTGATTTTGAATGATAACTTTGCGGCAGGTGACGCTGGCCTGCGCAATCAACTCGGCAAACTTCTAGAAGCTTACAAACTTGAATCCAGCCGCATGGGTGCCGAGTGGTTTGGCGTTTCTCAAATTAGTAACGGATTAAACCAGGAACTACTTTCCGAAGTCGCCGCCCAGCACGGTCCACCCGCACGCACCACGGTGCTTATTCTAACCTGTGAAAACAGGGTTAAATACGTTAACGCCGCTGAGCTCGTTGCCACCAACGAAGATCAACGTGTCGTGTTTCGCGGCGAAGAAGTGGTGACCTCTGCGCTCTTAGAAGTCACCGAAGATCAGGCTGCGATCTGTTACATCACGCGCGGCCACGGCGAGCTCGGGCTCGAGGACACGTCGGCCTTGCGAGGCATGTCGCAATTTTCACGTCTGATGCGAAATCGTAATTTCGTTTTGCGTTCACTTGATTTAACCACGGCGGCCGAAATCCCACACGACGCCTCCATGATTCTAGTGGCAGGTCCGCAGACCGCCTTCTCCACCGCCGAGATGGAACTTCTGCGCACCTATTTATTTGAGCGTAACGGCCGGGTGCTCATGTTGCTCGACCCCGGTCGCAGTCACGGACTCGAAACCATCTTGTCGGACTGGGCAATTTTCTCGCCTGAAGCCGAACTGCAAGAGACCGATCCTACTTACCGCACTCCCGACGGTGATATTGCGCTGCGCCGTTTAAGCGACAAGCCGCATCCCTTAACACGTGTACTACGCGAACAGGATTTACCCTTAATCGCCGCACGGCTTCGCCCTTCCCGCTTCGACGAAGGCAGCACCCCAGATAGCACCCTCTCGGTGACGCCACTTATATTTACGTCGGATAAATCTTGGGGTGAGGCGGACCCAGAAAAGCAGCCCGTTAAATACGATCCCAACCGCGACCAACCCGGACCCGTATGCATTGCGACCGCAGCCGAACGTGCAGCCGGCATTCGCAAAGGCGGCAATAGTTCGGGCGGACGCCTAGTGGTCATCGGCAGTTCCGAAATTGCGGCGAACGCGCGCATCAATCGCGGCGGCAATCAAGCCTTCCTGGTGCAATGTGCCGCCTGGCTCTCGGATCGAGACCGTGCCGTCTCCCTGCCCACTCGCGCCGCCGGCGTTTATCAGGTAAATGCGACCGCTTCTGATTTCTGGACCCTAGCTTGGCGTTTTTGCTTCATTCCTTTGACGGTCCTTGCACTCGGGCTTGCGATTTCCATTTGGCGTCGCAGAAGTTAATGGCTCATGCGGATCGCCCGCTCCACCGTCATTCTCCTAGTCGCAAACCTTTTGGTTTTCGCCATGGTTTGGCAGTCAACCTATGAGCATAATGCACCCGTTGCGACTCAAAGTTTAGTCTTTCCCGTCTCGATAGAAAAAATCGAACTCACGGAAGGCGTCAGCAAATTGACGATCGAAAAGAAGAACCTCATTTGGTCCGTCACCTCACCATTTACCTGGTCGGCCAACTTATGGTCCGTGCAACGTTTGCTGGATGAGCTTCGTTTAGTGGACAGCGAAAAAGGTTTCGCCGCCAGCGAAGTCAAAATCGGCAACGGCAGTCTCTCTACTTACGGGCTGGAAAGTCCACGTTGGGTGCTTCAAGTGGCGGGCGAAAACGGCAATAAGGTCGAAGTTAAAATCGGAGAGAATAAAGACACCCGAAGAATTTTTCTGCTAACGCCTGACGGGCAACGCATCGTCCCGCTCGGTGATGCCTTAGCGGCGGCGCTCGAAACGAAACCAGAAAACTATCGCGTCGATAAAATCTTTGATATTTCTGAATTTGAAGTTCGGGCGATCTCGGTTCGACAGCAAAAAAAAGACGGGGACGCGCTAACGAAACTCACCTACGAAGAGCAACCACGGGTGGGCCGACGCAATCAAGGTGCTGAATGGCACTTTGAATCACCCTTTGTCGCTTTGGCCGATACCGAGAGAATGGCTAAAGCCATCGGAAACCTGACCAACCTTCGTGCCCAACTTTTCACTCCAAAAATTTTGGATGAATACGGACTCGCCGCCCCTGATTACCGTATCGGCATTGAAGGTAATGCCCGCCGTCAGGTCTTATTAATTGGCAAGTCGAAAGCCGACAATCCCGCTCAGCGCTGGGCAAAGCTGGAAGACAATGAAACGGCTTTCTTGATTGATACTAAAAATTTTGGGGAATGGTTTAATCCCAACAACGCACTGGTGGCGACTCACCCCTCCGAGTTTGATCCCGAATTAGTTACTGGCTACACCCTCACTTCGCGCGGTCGATCCATCACGTTGCACCGACTTGAGTCAGGCTCGGCTGAAGCTCGCTGGGAAATCCCCGTCGCTCCAGGAACCACCGCAACCCAACGTCGCGAAGCCGACGCACGCAAGGTGCGCACCTTTTTATCAAGCCTCAGTCAGCTGCGCGCCCTCAATCAATCCAGCCCAACGGATGATTGCACCATCCCTTGGCTCATTCCTGCGAGTCGGTTGAGTGGTGAGCCGATGCACAAAGTTGAAATCGAATTCGGCGGTGAAAAAACCGTGATCGCGATTTACGATGGGTCCGACAATCAGCCCAATGGCTCGATTATCGTTTACCCTAAAGGTGGAACGTTTGCGGCTTTATGTGAAGGGTCGTTCCTCCGTAACGACTATCAGGAAGTCAGTCCGCAAGCCTGGCGCAGTAAGACGGTGGCCGAGTTAGCCGCCGGAAACAAAGTGAGTGGCCTGCGCCTAATCGAACGCTCCGGACAGAAAGTTTTAGGCGAAGCACGCTTAGGGCCTGACGGTAATTGGGCGGGCACGGGTCAACTCGACCCCGCCAATAGTCGCCGATTAGCCGAAGCCTTAGCGCAAATCAAAGCCAGTGAATACGTGACGCGCGACATGGGGGCGGGCGAATGGAAATATGAATTACGCGTCACCGATCAAGCGGCCGCGGGCGCCACGGGTGCGAGTGAAAAATTCCGTACCTACCTCTGCTCGGCACCTTTAAGTAAGACCGCAATTTTAATGCGCGATGAGGGAGACACCGACAGCTTCTTACTTGAAGTCCATTCATCCGAAATTCTTGTTCCGATAATTGAACCGAATGGGCGATGAAAGCAGAGCGACCCGCTTTTAATTCTTGGAAGTTTTTCCAGCGTGTCTTTTTCATTGGGCTCTGCTGCTTGCTGCCTTTTCAACTGGGGATACTGTGGTTCTCGACGTTTAAGCAGCCGGTGCGACTGCCTGATTTCATTGCCTCATTTATTGGCAATCAGCTGAGCAAAGAAGGCATTCGCTTACAGACGCGTAGCTTATGGATTCAGCCCGACCTCGATATTGCCGCTGAAGATGTGAGCATTGAATTCGATGGCATCAGTGGCGAGATGGTCACCGCCAAACACTTGGAGTTAGGTATCAGCTTCATTGGTTTAATCAGCGGCCACACCATGCCACACCGTCTCAGCATCCAAGGAGGTCAGGTTTGGTGCCCCGCTGCCATCTCGCGCTTAGGACAAAAAACCTTACTCATCAGTGAAGTCGATGGCGACTTCCACCGCGAGGGACGGTGGATTGTCACTCCCGGTTTCATTCTCCGCTCAGGGACCACGATTGCCACGATTGAAGGCGAAGTGCCGGTCAGTATTTTAGATTTTAAAAATACGGAAGCCGCCGAACTAGAGGTCTTGCGCTCGCAGATCAGCACCAGCCTACGCAACCTCGAGGAATTCAGCGAAGTCGCCAAGCTCGCAGGCGGCGCAAGCCTACACCTACACGCCGAAGGTTTAGTCGACGATGGCTCGCAAATTAATCTTAGTGGCCAACTCGGAAATCAAAAAGGCGACTCCGATCTTGGCTTACTTCAGGCCCATGAACTTTCTTTTGTCGGACAAATTAAACTTAACGGCCAGGGTCATTGCGTGAATTGGTCGATGACGGGTACGAGCAGCAACCTTCGATACAAAAGCCTGCAACTCGATCGACTTTCGGTTGAACTCATGGGCGCACATGAATGGATGCCGACGCACGGACGGATTAACGGCAATAATGCCAGCCTTCCCGAACTTCCTAATTTTCACCTCACGGTTGAAATGGCCTCCGAATCCATTGCCAATGGAGGGGGGCGACTGCTCGTTAATTACCAAGTCAACTCTCCCGAGTCTTTTGTGGACGGAAGAATTCTGGAAATACCTAAAGACTGGAATAACGAAAAAACCCTCGGCGAGTTGGCATTTCGCATCGACCACGCGCAGCTCTCCACGGCGGAATTGAAAAAGGTTCCGCTGGTGCAAGCCGTCCTCACTAATAATCAAGTGAGCGGAAACGGCATCATCGGTATCGATGATGCGACCCTCTACTTTAAGAATGAGTTAAAGCGCGGCAGCGGCTGGATCAGTTTCAGCGGACTGGAAGCCCGCGGGCTCAGTGCGAATCGCATCACCAAACAAAAAAATTCGCCGATGGTGGCCTGCATTGATTATAATTTAGACCGAAAGCCCTACGCCCTACAGATAAGAGAAATACAATTAGCTACCGTGCGCGGTGAAGCGGATTGGGCCCTTACTCCAGAGTCGGCCTTCGGAATTCGCCTACGGGGCGACATTTTGCCCGGTGCGCTCGATGAAGTTCTGGGGCCTTGGTGGACAGATCTATGTACCCGACTGCAAGCTCCAGGCGCACTGATTGCGTGCATGGATGTAAACGGTCAGCTCAACCCACCCCAAGTCACCGCCAACGGCGTGGTGCACTTAGATGAATTCGATTTCCAGAAGATTCCTTTCCAAGGTGGCGATATACAAATCAATACTGATGCGGCCGGCATTCAAATTGGGTTAAAGAATTTAAAAGGCCGAAGCACCGAAGATGTTGGCTCACTCAGCGGCAGCCTCACGTGGAACAATAAGAAGGCGCCGGGCGAAAGTGGGCCTTTTGTAGAATTAAATGGCAACCTGGCTGCTTGGGTGCTCGCCAAATCCGTCAGCGAAGAGCTCAGCAGCAAATTAAAATCCATTCAGCTTCCACTTGATCGACAAATTTCGGTGCGGGCTAAGCCCGAAGAAAAAGGTTTGGCGATTGAGGCAGAGATCAGCTGCCTTTCCGAGTTTACGGCCTGGGGTATTCCTGGGCGCAACCTCTTCTGTAAGATTCAAAATAAAAATGGGGTGACGTCCATACGCACCACCCTGGGTATCGCCGAAGGACTCGGTTCGCTCTCGATCATCGGCGAACCCGAAAGCGATTCAAAAATTTCCATCGCACTGAAGGACTGCGACTCCAACTTGATCGCCCGCGGTTTGGGCTACACGAAGATTCCGCTACCGAAGAAGAACACCCCTAAGGAAGCCACGCGCTTCAACTTTAACTTAGATGGGACAATTAACCTCCAATCGCCCGAACAAATTCGTTGCTTAGGCGGGTTCGAAATTGCCAACCCCGAGATCAAAAAGATTCGGATCCTGGGGGGCCTATCCTCGGTCCTCGAGGCCATCGGCATCAATGCCACCACCTACGAACTTACCCTCCTGACGGGGCAATTTGGGTGTATCAACGGACGGGCCTACTTCCCTGACATATTAGTTTCCGGACCCCAGTCCCAGCTCTCCATAGCAGGGAGGTTGACCTCACATCCTCGACCGTCGACTTCGCTGGGGTATTCAATATCCCCCAAAAAGAGGGCTCACTTTTTCCTAATCCATTTAACCTCAATCGGACCATTGCTGATAACACCCGAATTAGCATATCTGGGCCCATTTCTGACCTAAAAACCAGCGCCACACCCTCCTTCTTTTTCTTACATAAGTTGTTTAAGAGAAGGGGTTTAGGTAAAATACCATCCGAATTATCTGAATGAGGGGTTGATTTGTTCCTTAAGTCCGATGTATCAAGAGGGACACCCCCTCACGGAGGACACTACATTGGACCTAACTAAGATCAAACAAGTCGTGGATTTAATGAAGAAATCGGACCTTTCCGAATTCGAAATCCAAGACCAAGAATTTAAGCTGCGCATCAAGCGCGACCTACCTGGTCGTGCCTTTGCACCAGCCCCTGCCCCCGCAGCCGCCCCCGCTTATGCGGCACCTGCCGCTCCGGCTCCTGCTGCCCCTGGCGCCCCCGCGGCCGCCCCGGCCGTCGACCCCAATATCAAGACCATCAACTCCCCGATGGTCGGCACCTTCTACACTACCCCCTCCCCCGAAAACCCTCCTTTCGTCGCCGTCGGCACCTCCATCAAGGTCGACTCCGTCGTCTGCATTATTGAAGCCATGAAGGTGATGAATGAAATTCCTTCAGAAATCGCTGGCACGGTTGTTGAGTGTCTCGTCGCTAACGGTACCTCCGTAGAGTTCGGCCAGCCCCTCTTCCGTGTGAAGATTAGCTGATCACCGAATTATCCGATGAATAAAATCCTTATCGCCAATCGTGGCGAAATAGCCCTTCGCATTATTCGCGCCTGTCGCGAGCTGGGTATCAAAACAGTAGCCGTCTACTCACAGGTCGACGAGCAATCGATGCACGTTCAGTTGGCGGATGAAGCCGTGTGTATCGGTCCAGGTGCGAGCAAAGACTCTTACCTGCGTGAAGACCGTATCATCTCCGCCGCCGAAATCACCAACGTTGACGCCATTCACCCGGGCTACGGTTTCCTGTCCGAGCGCGCCGGCTTCGCCGAAAAATGTGCCTCGGCTAATATTAAATTTATCGGACCACGCCCCGAAGCGATTCGCATGATGGGCGATAAGGCCGTCGCTCGCCAAACCGCGGCTAAATATAAAGTGCCGACGATTCCAGGCACGGATGGACCCGTTGATAACCAACGCGAGGCTATTAAAGAGGCTCAACGTATCGGTTTCCCAGTCATTATTAAGGCTGTCGCTGGTGGCGGCGGTAAAGGTATGCGCATCGTGCACAATGCGGCTGCCTTTAGTAAAGAATTTGAAGCAGCCCGCGCTGAAGCTGAAAAAGCTTTTGGCAATGGTTCCGTTTATATTGAAAAATATATCGAACAGCCGCGTCACATTGAATTCCAGATGTTGGCCGACGAACACGGTAAAGCGATTCACCTCGGTGAACGCGATTGCTCCGTCCAACGTCGCCACCAAAAACTCATCGAAGAATCCCCCTCTCCTTTCCTTACGCCAAAGCTGCGCGAAGAAATGGGCAAGGTAGCGGTGCGCCTCACTGAATCTATTGGCTATCACAATGCCGGCACGATCGAGTTCCTCGTCGATAAGAACGGCAAGTTCTACTTCATGGAAATGAACACCCGCATCCAAGTGGAACACGGGGTTACCGAAGAAGTCACCGACGTTGATTTGGTTCGTCGCCAAATCCTCATCGCCTGCGGTGAGAAACTCGAACTCAACCAGAAGGACATTAAAATCACCGGTCACGCGATTGAGTGTCGGATTAACGCCGAAGACCCTACCCGCAATTTCGCCCCTAGCCCTGGTACGATTGGACTTTACTACACTCCTGGTGGTCACGGTGTGCGCGTGGATTCGCACTGCTACTCAGGCTACACCATTCCGCCGACCTACGATTCGATGGTGGCTAAACTGATTTCCGTGGGTGCCAATCGCCAAAAGGCGATGGATCGCATGCACCGCGCCTTGGGTGAATACATTATTCGCGGTATTCACACAACCATCCCCGTTTGCCGTGCCATCATGAAAGACCCAGTCTTCCGTCAAGGTGGAGCCACGACGAAGTACCTCGAAGATTTCTTTGAGCGTACGCCAAAGGAACTCTGGTCAGCCGCCCCCCTCACCTGAGGAAGCGGACAAAAGTCATGAGCGCATCGTCGCGCCTTTCGCCCACGCAGACTGATAAGCTGCGCACGGGTAGCGACTGCCTGCATTTTGCCAATCGCCTACTCAAGTCTAACCGCGTGGCACACGGCCAGGGCTTCATCAACGAACAAGAAGAGTCGCTCACGCTGATGGGCAAGGCGACGGGCTTGGCTTGGGAAAAGTTGCCGAGCTGCTTCGAGCGGGGCCTGCGTGCGACCGAAAAAGCAACTTTCTTAAACCTCCTCGAGCAACGCGTCTTTGATCGCACACCCACGGCTTATTTAGTCGGTGAAGCCTGGCTCGGAGGACTTCGCTTTCACGTGGATCAACGCGTCATCATTCCGCGCTCTTACTTCGTTGAACTCATCCCCGAAGTTATTCCGCAGTGGCT
>CAIVVQ010000041.1 GCA_903909465.1 uncultured Opitutia bacterium
CAACGATGTAATTTTTCCATTTGCGAGTTGGTCGCAATGGATGAATCTTAAGGCATGGCCACGCTCGCCCTCCGTAACGCTGAAATCGTCAACGAGGGACGCCGTTTCCAGGCCGATGTGCTTATTCGCGATGGCATCATCGAACACATCGGCGATTTACCCGCAGGATTAAAGGCCAATCGAGAAATCGATTTAAAGGGGAAGCTGTTACTGCCAGGTCTCATCGACGACCAAGTGCACTTTCGCGAACCGGGCCTCACCCACAAGGCCACCATCGCAAGCGAAGCCCGTGCAGCCGTTGCGGGTGGGGTGACCTCGTTCATGGAGATGCCCAATACCAATCCTCCTGCGACTACGATTGAGGAACTAGAATTAAAATACGCACGCGCCGCCGCCACGTCCGTCGCCAATTATTCTTTCTTCTTCGGCGCCACGAATACCAATCTCGATATTTTAAAAAGAGTCGATGCCACCAAGGTCTGCGGTGTAAAAGTTTTTATGGGTTCATCAACGGGCGACATGCTCGTCGACCACGTCGCCACCCTCGAAGGCATTTTTCAACATTCGCCGACCCTTATCGCGACACACTGTGAGGACACTCCGATGATTAAGTTAGCGGAGGCCGCCGCTAAAGCCCAGTGGGGCGAAGATGTGCCAGCTGCCGAACACGGACGTATTCGCTCGGTGGAAGCATGTTATAAATCCTCTTCGACCGCCGTCGAACTTGCCCGCCGTCACGGTGCCCGATTGCACGTATTGCACATCACTACGGCCAAGGAAATCGGGCTCTTTAGCGATGCCCCGCTCCTCGGTAAACGCATCACCGCGGAAGCTTGCGTGCACCACCTTTGGTTTGCCGATGACAGTTACCCGAAGCTGGGAAATAAAATTAAGTGCAATCCAGCCATTAAAACCAAGGAAGACCGTGCCGCGATACGCGACGCCGTTGCGCGTGGCGTCATCGATGTGATTGCGACCGACCACGCACCGCACACCCGCGAAGAAAAAAATCAGCCCTATGTTAAAGCGCCCTCCGGCCTACCCCTGGTTCAACACCCATTGCTCATCCTGCTCGATCTAGTTGCACAAGGCGTTTTCAAAATTGAGACCGTCGTGCAGCGCGCGTGCCACGCCCCTGCGATTCTATTCGGTGTCGAGAAACGCGGCTTCATCCGCGAGGGTTATTACGCCGACCTCGTTGTCGTTGACCCCCAAAAGCCCTACACTGTCACAGCCAATAATATTCTCTATCAATGCGGTTGGTCGCCCCTAGAAGGCCACACTTTTAAGAATAGTATTCACCAAACTTTTGTTAATGGAGTCAGTGTATACGAAAATGGTAAGGTGAACGACGCGTCCCGCGGCATGCGCCTAACGTTCAACGGCAACCGTCGTTAATCACTCCCCTGCTGGAATCTCATCCTTGGCGCCGGCTTCGTAACGCTCGCACCAAGCTTTGGACCATGAAGCGAAGTCGCCCGCCGCAATATGCTCGTGGGCTTGCTTCATGAGGTCCTGCAGGAAGTGAATGTTATGCAAACCGAGCAAGGTACCGCCGAGCGATTCGCTCGCGTGGTGTAAGTGACGGAGGTACGCGCGCGAGAAATTCTTACAGGTATAATTATCCAATCCTTCCACGAGTGGACGGTGATCTTCTTTATAACGTAAATGTTTTAAGCTCACGGGGCCATCGGGCGTGAAGGCACCACCATGGCGACCAATGCGCGTGGGCATCGTACAATCAAACATGTCCGCCCCGAGTGCGACCATGCGCAATAATTGCGGAGGCGTACCGACGCCCATGACGTAACGTGGTTTATTCTTGGGCAATAAAGGGGCAACGATGCCCACCTGACGCATCATCTCTTCTTCGGGCTCACCGACGCTAACGCCGCCAATCGCAAAACCTGGAAAATCAAGTCCGGCCAATTCTTCGGCACAACGAACGCGTAGGTCCTCAAAGACCGAGCCTTGATTGATGCAGAACAGGTGACGACCAGACGCGAGGAATCCGTTATCCTTTGCGAGCTGTAACATCTCTTTCGCCCAGCGAATCGTACGCGTCACGGCCACTTCACAGGCCTCGCGTTCGCAGGGCCAGGGCGGACATTCATCCAGCACCATGGCGATATCGGACCCAAGGGCATCTTGAATCGCTAAACAATCTTTCACGTCGAGGAACAGCGGGTTGCCGTCGAGATGCGATTTAAAATGGATGCCCTCATCGGTAACCTGACGAAATTTCGCTAATGAAAAAACCTGAAATCCTCCGCTGTCGGTCAAAATCGGCTTATCCCAATGCATGAACTTGTGAAGTCCGCCCGCTTGACGGACAATCTCGCGACCCGGACGAAGGTTTAGGTGGTAAGTGTTACTTAATAAAATCTGCGCTCCAGTATCCTCCACCATCTGCGGCGTGAGACCTTTAACCGTCGCCTGTGTACCCACAGGCATGAACACGGGCGTACGCACTTCACCGTGAGGCGTCTTCAAGACACCTAGGCGAGCCGCCGTGGCCGTATCGGTTTTTAGCAGAGTGAACATGGAGAGTAATTAGGGGATTAGTTAGCACGTTGGCAAGGGGAACGGAATACAGGGGACACGTGGGCAGGTTGGCACGTGGGCACGGGGAATGAAGGACGCGACGCAGTCGGGCCCCTACCAACTTAATTGCATCTCCCCTTGCCAACGTGCCCACGTGTCACCTTGTCCCCTCTTTAACTAACGCCTCTGCGTTAGTTAAAGCGAAAAACTCTCCCCGCACGAACAACTGGCTTTAGCG
>CAIVVQ010000042.1 GCA_903909465.1 uncultured Opitutia bacterium
AAGTCGGTCTTGAGTTTGGGCAGGCCCGCATTGGCGACCCTTGCCTCGTCAGCTTTATATGCCGCCCAAACGTGGTTAACCTCCAGATAAGTAAAGATCCGGCAGCGCGACTGCGGAACTTCGGAGCGCGCGGCGGCGATGGCCTCCTCGCGAAGGTCAGTCCACTCTTTCAACGCCGCCAACATTGTCGGCGTTACTTCTCCTTCGGGGTTATTCTTGAAGAAAAAATCGTCGGTCTTTCGATTGCCGATAAAAATAAATCGGCCGGGCGTTTCGCGCCGAGTGAGCAAGTCTTTAGCCAGGGAATAGTAAGCGTTGTAAACTTCGCGTCGCTTCTCTGCCGATAACGGCTGCGTCCAATCATCCTGCGGGCGGAACACCAAAACCAAGTGCGTGAATGGCTGCTCAAGGAAAGGCGCCCACGACATTCCCGGCCTTACCTCGAGCCGTACCATCCGTGCGCCCAATTGAGCAACCAATGTCGCGGCATCGCCGGCGGGATCTGTTTTTCCATTTGCCGATGGGGCAACCAATGAGACGCCGATAAACTGCGGGAACGCATTAGGAAATTCCTGCACTGCGGGCAATTCATCGGACTTAACTGTTTTAATTTTCTTCTTCTGTGCCTGCGCGGCCACCGGAATCAGAAGTAAAATGCTTAGGGCGACCCGAAGGATTATTTTCATGTGATGAACCTTACGGAGGGACGCTTGATACAACATTGAATCATCCGCTTGCTCAAGTGCGTTCCCTAAACCCCATGAATAAAACCACACTCCTCATCGCCGCAGCCCTTCTGGCTGTAGGCATTTCACCCCTCGCCGTTCGCGCGGCTAAAAACTCAGAGGTCGCCACTGCTTCCGAGGCAACGGCCGCTGGACGTGACCCCGCGCACCTCAATCTCGTGGAGGCTCGTCGTAAAGTTAACGAGTTGCCCGACGTTTTAAGTGCGCAGCAGCAATCCAAGATTGATCGCTCGCAAGCGACTAAAGCGGCGGCCGACTACAAACAGGCGCGCACTCGCGCTTCCGCCTCCGAAGCGAGTTACCGCAAGCTCTTCGACGAGAACTTGCAAAAATTAGATCCCGAAGCGGCCGCCACGCAGCTCCGGGAACGTCAATCGTTCCGCGAGCGCATGGAGAAGGCGCGAGCCAGCAAACCATCGAGCTCAAGCAACAAGAAGGTCGCCCAGCATGACGAAGAGGATGACGAAGAAGATTCCGATTCGTCTCAAGGCTGAGCGCACACTTATTGCTCTCTTAATAAACCCGCCACCGTGCGGGTTTATTTTTTGAGTGCCGACTCAAAGGCCGCCCAAATTTCTTCAACTGGTTCGAGTCCAACCGATATTCTTAAAAGGTCGGGGTCGAGTCCAGCCGCGCGCACCGACGCCCGTCCCTCGGGCGTGGTTACTTCCGCAAAATGTGCCAACCACAAGAAAGGTGAGGCGATGGTGAATTCGACGCCGAAACTCGGGCCTTTAACTAAGTCGAGCTGATCGTAAGCCGCGCGCATCTCTCCCTTGAGCTCGATGGTAATAAGACAACCCGCGCCCGCTCCGTTGCGCTGAAGCGCTGTAAAGTTTGCGGCGGTTGGGCCCGTATCGGCCGTCCGCACTTTTAGAACTGCGGGGTGACTCAAAAGTCGGCGCGCAATCTCCGCGGCATTCTTTGAAAGTCTCTGGCTCACTTCGCCTATGCGTTTTATTTGTTCCGCGAGAACTTTGGCGTCTAAATGATAAAGCGGTTCGAGCTGGGCGCGGGCCACTTTTAATAACTGGGCCGCATCGGGTCGGGCTGGATTCACTACTAATAAACCGGCCATTACATCTCCCCTGCTTGCCGCGTATTTGGTCAGGCTGCAGCAAACAATATCGGCGTGCGGCAATAAATCGAGTGTCGTGATTCCAACTGAACTTGGGTCGATAACGAGCTTAGCGCCGTAACGATCACACAGCTCTCTCAATTTAAGAATGTCAGCCGTCTCGAGTTGTGGATTATTTGGCGCTTCAGTGAAAACCGCCGCGACGTTGCCTTTGGCTAATAATTTTTCAACGGCCGCCAAATTCTGAACATCCGAAATAAATTCATGCTGGGTGTCCTGCGCTTTTTCAAACAAGCGGGCAGAGTCGACATAGAGCCAGCCGAGCTGAATCCATAGCGTGCGCCCGTGTGGCGCTTGCACCGCATTCACGGCCGCTATGGCCGCTGCGACGGAATTCATTCCGGAAAGTGAAATTAAAATGTCTGACTGCGCTACGCCCGAAAAATATGGTGCGCAGGCTTCTTGAATCGAAGCGATCGCGCCCTCCCCCGTCTTCGCGCTCCCTGAGTTAGTTAAATATGCTTCGGCCTGGCGGGATGATATGAGCACGCCGGTGTGTTGAATTAATTTACCAAACTTTTCTGCGCCTTCGCCTGCACGGGTTGTCACCAAGAACCAATCGCCCGCGGCATCGATGGTCGCATCGTTGATACCGGCCCACGCCAATAATTTTTCGGCGGCACGTCGTGAGGCGATTGGAAATAATTCTCCGGTTCGCTTGAGTCCTTGTGCAGCACGTGCAGCCGCCTGCACAACCAGGGGATTGCAAACGAACCGCGGGTACCCGCCTTGAATGTGTTGCCAGACTTTTTGGTCTTTGCGCTCGTAGCCTTCGACGTCGGCAAGCGTGGGCAAGCTCACCACCGTCGCATGTGGCGACGCCGGTATCATTGATCCTAATGGCAAACTGCGTCGCACGGAGGTTTAAGCTTAATCTAAAATCTCGTTCTGCAAGATCTGCTCGAGCGATTGGCGGCGGCGAATGAGTCGCGCCGAACCATTAGCGGAGAGCAAGACTTCGGGTGCCTCAGGGAAAGAATTATAGTTCTTCGTGCTCATGCCCGCGCAGTACGCACCCGCGCCGCCGATGACGCACAGGTCCCCAGCGTGAGCCTCAGGGAGTTGACGCGTGGCCAAGGTTTCGGGCTCGCCAGGCGCGCAGCTAATTAAGTCGCCCGACTCGCAACAATGTCCAACCACCACGTAGTCGACATTCTTACCTGAGGCCTTGGCGGGATATAAGTGCACCGGATGCTGCGAACCGTAAAGCGACGGACGGAGAATTTCCGTCATGCCAGAATCTAATTTGATGAATTTACGCGTGTCGGTGGAAACCACGTCTTGCACGCGGCAGAGCACGGCGCCGGCATTCGCAACTAAGAACGTTCCGGGTTCGATTTCTAATTTAAGTTTACGTCCATCCTCTTGGGCAAATTTCTCGAATGCTGCACGCACGGGCGCTCCCACGATTTTTGGATCGGTACCCTTCTCGGTTGCAACGCGTGCGACCTTGTAGCCGCCGCCAAGATTCAGTGTGTGTACTTCTGGGAAAGCTTTCACCAGTGCCAGACTTGCCGCCGAAACTTCCTGCCATACTACCGGATCGCTGCCCGAGCCGATGTGCGTGTGGATGCGAATGATTTTTAATTTATGTTGAGCGGCGATGGCCTTCACTTGGTCGGCCCATTCAAACCAAATACCGAATGAGGAGTCGGGTCCGCCCACGTTGGTCTTGCCCGTTCCACCCGAGCCGCGCCCAGGATTAAAACGAATGCCCACTGCGTGGCCTGGAAGCGCACGACCGATGCGTTCTAATTGTGACAGCGAACAGGCGTTTACATGAACGCCCAGTTTAAGGAGTTCGGCGAAATCCTCTGGAAGCTCCTGTGAGGAAAGAGAAATGCGCTCGGCGGGAACGCCGGCTTTGATGGCGCGACGAACCTCGTAGCCCGAGCTAGCATCGAAGTGCAAGCCCTTCGCCAAAAATAATCGGAGGATTGCGGCATTAGGGCAGGCCTTCATCGCAAACCGTGCGGTCAGGCCAAAAGCATTTGGGAAAGCCAGCATCGCATCGGCCTGCGCCTGCAAGGTCGCCTCATCATAGACAAAGGACGGGGTGCCATGTGCGGCGGCAATGGCCTGGGCGATTGCGGGTGTTAGGAAAGGGTGAGTGTCCACGGTGATGGCGCCAACTTTGCCATTCCCTTTCTTTCCTACCAGCCTTTTCAAGTTTATGACACCGCTTGCCTCCGTCGCCCTCCCCCTTTGGGATGGTCACCATTAAGTATGTCGACCCTCGAGACCATCGTTGCCACCTCCACCCCCGCTGGGCGATCCGCCCTTGCGGTCATTCGCATCGATGGACCGCTCGCGCCGGCAATTGCCCAAAGTGCCTTCGGCCGAAAAAGCACCCTCGAGGAAAAGAAGGCGACACCTGGAATTTGGCGCGACCTTCACGGTCAACCCGTCGATCAAGTGGTCGCCATTCTATGGTCGGCCGAACGGTCCTTTACAAACAGTGACACCTTAGAAATCACGGCACACGGAAATCCCCTGCTCGTGCAGCGACTCATCGCCGATTGTTTAGCGCGCGGCTGCCGTCTGGCCGAGCCCGGTGAATTTACCCGCCGCGCATTCCTCGCAGGCAAGATCGACCTCACTCAAGCCGAAGCGATTGCCGATTTAATTCACGCCAGTTCCGAGCGCGCCCTGGCCTCTGCCCGTCGCATGCTTGCTGGCGAGTTGGGCAAACATGTCGCTAGCTGGACCGATCGACTCTTGCAGGCCCTCGCTATACTTGAGGCGCACATTGACTTCCCTGAGGAAGACTTGCCCGTCGAAGACCCCAACGGACCCCTGTATTTATTGAATAAAATTGCGTCAGAACTTAATGGATACGCCGCCACTGCCCGTCACGATCAAACCCTGCGCAGCGGTTTGCGACTCGCCGTCGTCGGTGCACCCAATGCCGGTAAGTCCAGTTTGCTGAACGCACTCGCCGGGTCGCAGCGCGCCCTCGTGAGTAATGAGCCTGGCACGACGCGCGACTTTTTAGAAGCACCCGTGGTCGGCTTACCACTCGCCATCACAGCGGTCGACACTGCCGGGCTACGCGACGGCGGATCCGATTTAGAAAAAGCCGGCATGGCTCGCTCGCTCGAACAAGCGCGCGCCGCTCACTTTATTATTTTGGTGGTCGACTCTTCCGCGCCCTCCCCCGCCCTGCCCAAAAATTTATTGGAAATCATTCACGCCGACCGGGCCATGATCATCGGAAATAAATCCGACCTCGCCGAGCATCCGAGCTTTGCGAAATTCTTGCCCGACCTCCCTCGCCTTAAAACCTGCCTACTTGATGGCCGTGACGCCGAGCGCCTGCGTAATGAGTTGGCCGACACCTTAATTAAGAAGGAAATCGCCCCTGGGGCAGAAGAGCTGATCGTGAGCGTTCGGCACGCAGAAGCCCTAAAGCATGCCGCCGAAGCCCTATCGGCCGCCGCCAGCCACCTCCTGCCCCCCGCCCGTACCGAACTGGCCGCCACCCGCTGTCGGGAGGCCCTCGATTCCCTGGGCGAAATTGTCGGACGTATCGACAATGAGCGAATGCTGGACAAGCTCTTCGCTTCCTTCTGCATTGGTAAGTGATTTCCTCTGCTGGGAGGAAGTCCTCCCATGCCACCCAACAAAGAAATCCGCCTCGGCCCATCGAAGCCCTACGACGTTATCGTTTGTGGGGCCGGCCACGCTGGCGTGGAGGCCGCGCTCGCTGCGGCCCGCATGGGCGTGGATGTTTTACTCTTAAGCGGCAACATCGACACCATCGCACAGATGAGCTGTAACCCCGCCATTGGCGGACAAGCCAAGGGCCACATCGTTCGCGAGATCGATGCCCTCGGAGGTGAAATGGGCCTGACCGCCGATGTTACCGGGATCCAGTTCCGCCTGCTTAATTCTTCCAAGGGCCCAGCCGTCCAAGCACCCCGCGCCCAGTGCGACAAGAAAGCCTATCAGTTCCGGATGAAGCACCGCTGCGAAGTTCAGCCCGGCCTCACCATCTTCCAGGCCATGGTCACCGGCCTCATCTTCGAGAAAGGCAAAGTCGTCGGCGTGAACACCAATCTCGACCTCTCATTCTATGCGAAAACCGTAGTCGTAACGACCGGCACTTTCTTGCGTGGTCTGATGCACATTGGCGCCAATAAAACCGAAGGTGGTCGACTCGGTGACTTTAGTGCTAAGTCGTTGTCCAGCAGTTTCTTAGACGCTGGAATTGAACTCCAAAGGCTTAAGACCGGCACCCCGCCCCGCATCCTCGGTTCGTCCATCGATTTTTCTAAATGCGAGGAGCAGCCGGGCGATGCGTCCCCCACTCTTTTTGCCTTCTACGACACGCGCCAAGAAACTGATTTGTTCCACGTGGAACAAGCGGGCGAACGTCTCCCCGGCTGGACCCCGGGGAGTAATCAGGTTTCGTGCTGGATGACCGAGGCCAAAGGAAGCACCGGCAAAATTGTTCACGACAACCTCCACCGCTCCCCCCTTTACGGAGGCGCGATCGAAGGCGTTGGACCGCGCTACTGCCCTTCGATTGAAGACAAGTTTGTGAAGTTCTCCGACAAGGAGTCGCATAAGCTTTATTTGGAGCCGGAAGGCCGAAACACCGACGAATGGTACATCAACGGCCTTTCAACGTCCCTTCCCTTTGATATTCAGCTCGAAATGCTGCACTCCATCGCTGGGCTTGAAAATGCCGTGATGATGCGGCCGGCCTATGCGGTTGAGTATGATTTCGCGCCGCCCACACAGCTTTACCCAACGCTCGAGTCTAAAAAGGTAGAAGGCCTGTTTTTTGCGGGTCAAATTAACGGCACGTCGGGTTACGAAGAAGCTGGTGCTCAAGGACTTGTGGCTGGAGTCAATGCCGCAGCCAAGGTTCGCGGCCAGACCCCAATGGTCATCGGTCGCGACGAAGCTTATATAGGCGTATTGATCGACGACCTGGTCACTAAAGGCACGCAAGAGCCGTATCGGATGTTCACCAGCCGGGCCGAATTCCGCTTGTTGTTTAACCACGGCAGCGCCGAGATTCGCCTTAAATCAAAGCTTTCTGAATTCGGCCTAGTGCCAGACCAGCGCCTTAGCCGTATCGAGTTTAAGGCCTCACGAATCAACCATTGGGTCGAATACCTAGAGAAAATCTCCATAGCTGGCGGAATTGCGGGCGACGTGCTTAGGCGCAACATCGACGCAACCCCGGCCGATTTACCGCCGACATTTATGGCCGAAAGCCCTGAAATTAGGGCCGAAGTCATGTATAAGGTTAAATATCGTGGGTATTTGGAGCGCGAAGTCCGATCTGCACGTAAACTACATGACCTGGATAACTTCAGGGTGCCGGCCGGATTCGACTTCATGAAATCTTACGGACTCAGCCTTGAGGCGCGCCAGAAGCTGGCGAAGGTGCAGCCGCAGACGCTGGGGCAGGCCAACCGCATCAGCGGGGTGAACCCGGCAGACATTTCCTTGCTGATGGTTTTGTTTAGGGCGCAGTCGTCAAAATAAGGGCAGGGGACGGCTTTGTTCCACGTGGAACACGGCGATGTAACTTTTGGGCATACGGACTGTGAAAAGCGTGTGACTAAGATTGCAAGTCTTTGTCCTATAACGGCTTGCAATTATAACTAATCTTGTTTCACGTTCGCCTTACTTGTCACCTAACACTGGCGCTTTAACAAAAAGTCCCACAGTGTCCGCATATGGCTAATTCTGCCGACGAACTTTTGAAGCGCATCTTGGTGGTCGACGACGAAACCGACGTGACGGAATTATTGGATTATAAGTTCCGTCAGGCTGGGTATGCGGTACGTGCCTTGAACGATCCACTGCGCGCCATTGGCCTAGCTCGGGATTTTCGCCCCGATTTAATTATTTTAGACATGATGATGCCGGAGCTCACGGGCGTGCAGCTCCTGCGCATGATTCGGAGCGACGCATTACTCAGCGACACGCCGGTTATTTTTCTGACGGCGAAAGGGGAGACGGCCGACAAAGTCCGCGGGCTTGAATCGGGCGCCGATGACTACGTCACCAAGCCGTTCGACGCCCGCGAGCTCATGCTGCGCGCACAAGCCTTGCTGCGTCGTGCCAAATCCGCGGCGGCAAGTCCGTCCACACGTCTCGCTGCCGGCGCGCTCTTGCTCGACATCGAACGCCACGAAGTCACCGCTCAGGGCAAACCAGTTGAGTTAACGGCGACTGAATTTAAATTGCTCCGTCTGCTTTTAGAGCGGAAGGGAAGGGTGCAATCGCGCGAAGAACTGCTTTCCGATGTTTGGAATTATTCTCCTGACCTCGAAACGCGTACCGTGGATACGCACGTGCGTCGCTTACGCGAAAAGCTTGGGGCAGGCGGCGACTGCATTGAAACCGTCCGCGGTGTTGGCTACCGGGTGACCGGCTAAAGGTTTTCGCTCGCTGAGGCATCGTCGGTCAGCACTCTAAGGTGAAAGAATGACTTGGCTTCCTTGGATACTTCTCGTGCTCGTCCTCGGCTTCAC
Source organism: uncultured Opitutia bacterium (assembly GCA_903909465.1). Lineage (GTDB taxonomy): Bacteria > Verrucomicrobiota > Verrucomicrobiia > Opitutales > UBA953 > UBA953. Next base: position 8,382 of record CAIVVQ010000042.1, read on the forward strand.
GCTCTGGGGTGCCGCCGAACTAGGGCGCTCAATACTCTGGGCGCGACAAGCATTGCTCCGCGGCGAAATTATAAAGCGGCCGGAGGGATGGCTCATCACGCAACTAGGCTTTGAAAGTTTATTCGCGGCGATTGAGGGACGATCGCTCACTGAAGAAGAAATCAATTCAGCCGCGGCCAAGCGCATCGAAACACTCCTCGCGCCACTGACTGACGCCGTACTCGTCGTCGACGCCCGCGATCAACTGCGTCTCGCTAATCCTGCGGCTAAAGCACTTTTTAATTTATCGGAAAGTGATTTAGGTGAATCCGTCGTACCGCTCGTCCGTAGCGCTGACTTCATCGACCTCGTCCGCCGTGTGCGCAAAGAGGGTGGAGCAGGGGAGATGATTGTGCTGCATCGCGCGCCGTTGGCCGACGCTTGGATTCAGGCCGCAGGCGCGCGCACCGACCCAGAAGCTTTTGGCGAAGGTGCTGTCATCTTTGTTTTAACGGAAGTGACCGCCCTCAAGCGACTTCAGGCAATGGAGCGCGAGTTTGTGACCAATGTTTCGCATGACCTGCGGACGCCGGTCACCATTCTCCGCGGCTACGCCGAGACGCTCGTTGATGATCACGAAAAAATGTCCGTCGAAGATCGAACGCGTTTCCTCAAAAAAATCGTGGGCTCCGTGGGTCGACTGCAGGGCCTCGTAGAAGGGCTTTTGGCGCTGGCGAGCTTAGAGAGCTCGACCGACCAAATGCAGCGAGAGCCGCAGGCGCTGAATAAGGCCTGCCGCGAGGCGGCCGAAGAATTTGATGCGCGCTGCCGGGCCGCAGGGGTGGCGCTTGAATTAAAATTGGAGGCGACCGACGCGGAAGCAGATCCAGTGCAAGCGCGCCGCCTGATTCAAAATCTGATCGATAACGCACTCGCGCACGCTGCTGGTGCCACAAAAATTTCAATCACCACCCGCACCACGGCCTCTGGAGCCATTCTTGAGGTTGAAGACAATGGCGCGGGCGTCGCCCCGGCAGAAATTTCCCGACTCTTTGATCGGTTCTACCGGACTGATAAATCCCGCAGGGCAGGGGGCAGCGGACTGGGATTAAGCATCGTCCGCCAGGTGGCCGAACTGCACGGCGGGTCGGTTGTGGCCGAAAATACTCGACCCCACGGCTTGCGGGTCACGGTTACCTTGCCCCAGGGGTAACAAAAAACCCACCGGGTGGTGGGTTAAAGTGGAGCGCGCGACTGGACTTGAACCAGCAACAGCCACCTTGGCAAGGTGGTACTCTACCATTGAGCTACACGCGCATTCAGGAGGGGAAGCAGACCCGTCAGGGGTTCACCTGTCAAGCCTTTGGGATAAACGGTCCCGGATTGCCTTGGGGGCGGGGTATAGACCTTGGTCTTTTAGGTTCTTCGCAAACTCGTCCGAGAGTATCCAGGTGATAGCATCCCGCAGTGCTTTTTCCCGATCGGTGCGCACATATAAATAAAGGGGGAGTCGGAGTGGGTAATCTCCATTATAAATATTCATCTCATCGGGCGCATACGCTATCGCCGATTTACCCGGCCTGCCGTCCGCAATGGATACAACTTTCCCAGGTGCGCCGTCGGGCATAGATGGCGCAACGACCACCACGCCGAACCGCGCCGTTAAATTGTCGTTGATCGACGTCCATTCTAGATTCTGTCGAACCCCAGGACGGTAATCGTAACCATCTAATACCACTCCCTTAAACAGCTCGTTGGTGAACGCACCCGGAGGGGCAAAAACAATTGGTGCTACCATTTCAGACAACAAGCTGTCCGAAAGGTCATTCCAGTTTAAATAAACTTCGCGCGCTTCTTTTGTAAATAAGCCCTTTAACTCGGAGAGCTTAATTTGGTTAACCGCATTGCTTTTGTGCACGATGACCACCGCCGCAGCGTTCGCGACTAAGTATCGACTGAAGAACACGCCTTGCGGTGCGAGCGGATCGCCTACTCCCTCTTTCACAAAAAGAAGCGCCGCGCTCGCACGCCCATCGGAAATGGCCCGACGTCCTGGCAGTGTCCCCGCTAATTCTGCACTCGGCGGGTCGGGGAGTTTATTAAATCCCTTTGTGACTATTTCACTTATCAAGTCTGAGCCGACAAAGTCAGCGGCGGCTAAACGCGCCGTCACCGCCATAAGAAGAATGATTTTTCTCATTAGTTAAATTACGCTGTAGGGTTGGTGCCAACCTCGAGCTCAGGCCATTGCAACAACTTACGGTGGAGGGTGCGACGAGAAATGCCCAATGATTCTGCGGCCTTGGTGCGGTTGCCTGCCGCCGAAGCCAAGGCCTGTTTTAATAAATTCTTCTCGTTCTGCTCCTTGTCAAACACTCCGGGTGCCAGCGCTGCCAGACCAACGGTCGCCGTGGAACGCGTGACTGCGATTTCACTAAAGCGTGGATCGAGGTCTTTCGGCTCAACTGTTTTCCCGGCCTGCAAAACAGCAAGGTTCTCGCACGCATTGCGCAGCTCGCGAATATTTCCGGGCCACGCGTAGGCGGTCAGCGGAACCAGTGCGGCCGGCGTAAGCTTTGCTTCGGCCACTTTATTCTCCTTCGCAAATTTCTTGAGGTAGTGTGAAAGCAACAATGGGACATCGTCCTTGCGCTCGCGCAACGGCGGCAGGCGAAGCGGCACCACGGACAAGCGGTAGAATAAGTCCTCGCGGAATTTTCCTTCGGCGACCATCTGGCGAAGGTCACGGTTCGTCGCACAGACCAGGCGCAGGTCGAGGGCGATGGGCTTATGCGAGCCGAGTCGCTCCACGCTGCGTGTTTCTAAAAATCTCAGCAGCTTAATCTGCGTGGTCGCATCAATTTCTCCAATCTCATCTAAGAAGAGGGTGCCACCGTTGGCGGATTCGAAACGGCCCACGCGTCGTTCATTGGCGCCGGTGAACGCGCCCTTCTCGTGACCAAATAATTCACTTTCTAAAAGATTCGCTGGAATCGCCGCACAGTGTACCGCCATAAACGGGCCCTTGGATCGCAAGCTCGCCTGGTGTATCATTTGGGCGAAGAGTTCTTTGCCGGTGCCGGTCTCTCCTAATAATAAAATGGTGGCATTGGATGCGGCTACGGTGCGCACCTGCTCGATGGCACGCTGTAGCGACTCCGAGGAGCCGATGATTTCGCTTAAAGAAAACTTGTGGTCGAGTCGGGTCTTTAGTGCGACCACTTCCTTTTCGTTGGTGCGGGCTTTTAGTCCACGCTCTAGTAAAATCTCAATCTGGCGGAGGTCGACGGGCTTTTGTAAGAACCAATATGCCCCGGCGCTCATGGCCTTAACCGCCGTGTCCACATCGCCGTAGGCGGTCATCATAATGCACACGGGCTGAGGAGAAAGTTTAAGTGCGCGGTCAATTACAGCCATGCCGTCTTCGCCAGCCATACGTAAATCGGTAAGCACCGCATCAGGTGGAACGTCTTGCATGAGGCGCGCGGCCTCGGCCGCATCCTTGGCGACAAACGTTTCATATTTATCTTCTAAGGCGGCCCGGAGCCCGTCACGCGTGGGCTTTTCATCATCAACTATGAGAACGGTTGGTTTCATAAAGTTTCACTGGAAGGTGGATTATGGACTGCGAGCCACACGCGTTCGGCGCGCTCAACCAAGGCCTCGCGAGCGCGACTCACTTCCGCCAGTCGGGCTTGCAGGTGTGCATTCGCAACGGCGGCCAAGTCATCTAAGTCGCTTAAATAAACCCCGTCGACGGTGCGACTCTCTGAAGAGAAATTTCGCGGTACTCCAAGGTCGACTAATAATAATGGGCGGTCCTTTCGGTGGGCCGTGATTTCTAAAATGCTCTCTTTATCAAGCAATGGGCGGTCAACCTGCGCACAGCCGATGATCACGTCGTGGGTGTGTGCCTGACGTAATGCATCCGCCAGCGCAAAGGACGCCCCAGAAAATTCTTCGGCTAAAATCCGTGCGTTCTCGAATGTGCGGGAGGCAACCGAAACTTGGGCGGCCCCGCGCGAGACCAATGCTTGCAGTACTTGACGGCCCACTTCTCCGGTGCCCAAGACTAAAATCCGCGCATCTTTTAATGAACCGAAGACGCGCTTCGCTAAATCGACCGCCACATTACCGAGGCTCACTTGGCCTTGGGCGATGCCTGTATTGGTTCGGGCCCAAGCGCTGGCTTGAAATGCTTTTTGGAAAATACGGTTCAGCACTGGGCCGGTCATACCGCGGGCCAGGGCCTCGGCGTAAGCAACTCTGGCCTGACCCGCGATTTCAGACTCTCCCACCATTTGTGAGTCTAGGCCAGAAACCACGGCAAATAGATGTTCAACGGCTTGCTGACCCGGAATGGGCTTTAAGTGTGGATCCAAAACTGCGCCCTCCACTCCGGTCGCCTTAAGTAAGGCGGCGCGTGTATGCAGTGCCGCGGCTTCATCCCCCACCGCGTACGCTTCGAGTCGATTACACGTCGCGAGCAAAACCACCTCGCGCAGCCCCGCCTCGCGTGCTGCTAAATAAAAAGCTGCCTTACCTTCCTCCGACAGGGCAAACGCCGCACGCGCATCCAGCCCCGCCGTGTGGTGTGTGGCGCTCAGCGCCACTAGTGTTGGAGCGGAGGCGTGCATTTATTTATGTGCACTCGGCAATGAGAGCCAAAGGGCGATTAACGCGGGGATGAGAACGACTAGCGATAGGCGAGCAAAGCGCGCGCCGCTCAGGCGGTGTCGACGACGTTGTATAATTAAAATTAAACAGCCCGCCCAAGTCACCATCGCAAAAAATAATTTTGGTAATTTTACAAAACTGAGTGCGCTCTGGACCCAATCAGCGGTACCGATAATAAGCGAAACACCTAAAACCCAAACGGCGGCGCCCATCAGCTGTGTACCGATTTTATCCATTGGTACCAGGGCAGGAAGCAGTGAGTACATGCCGCCGAATTTACGCTTCGCCAGCGCCCGATCTTGCAAGAGGTACGCCACCGAGTTCAGCGACTGCGCAGCGAGAATCATGTAGGCCAAAATTGCCGTGCCCACGTGCATCACAATTAAAGGCTTCTCAGAATGATTCGCCGTCGTGCCCTCGATGCCCGTCCACTCCGCAATAAAAATACACCCGGCAGTTAAAATGCTCACGAGCCAAACGGGGAGTCGGTGCTCGAAAACTAAATCGAGAAAAATGGATAGCCCCGCAAAGCCCCAGGCAATGGAGAGCAGAATTTCTCCCGCTCCATTAAGAGGGAGTGCGTTCTGCGCCAGGCCGCGGTAGGCCAAAAGAGCTGAAAGCACCAACCAGCTTCCGCGAAACAGGCCAATCGCCACTCCGGGGAGGTTTCGATTCGTGCCCCGCAGCCCAAGGTCGAAAGAATAGGCCAACACGAAGGCCCAGGCACAATAGAACCAGGCAAAATCCGGCGATGCGGCGGTGGTGCTTGCTGAATTGAGCAACATTACCGGTCACTGTGGTGGGGTGTGACATTTTGGCAACCCTCAGAATGTGCTATTTTCGAGATTTCTTGCACAAAATCGGGGGGTATCTAGGTAAGAAGCATGTCCTACGACCCTTACGATCTCACACAGCATCCCCCGCGCAGCCCACGCTGCCGCCTCGGCGGGCTCGTTATTTTACCCCGCTTGTTGGATAAGGCCCGGGCGACGGTGGCAAAGAAACAGGGTGAATACACCTATAACTGCTCCCTTGATCGCTATGTTTTAGATTTTCTGGGCGTGGACTCCGACGCACTCTTGGCTGAAGTCGCGAAAGGGAAGGGCGACGGGGAAATGCTTTCGTGGATATTAAAGCACGCTAAGCTTGCGCGCTCGGGCTGGGAAATTGCGGCCTTTAGTGCTTACCACGAACAACGTGGCGCTGGTTCACCCGAAAAACGTGGTCGTCTTTCCGCCTATCAGTCGTCGACTCCCGCCGGCGGAGCACGCGAAGATATCTTTACTTGGTTCGACGTGTTAGACCTTGATGACCACCAAAGTTTTGGTGGCAAAGTTTAAGGTGCAAAAACCCCGACGTGTTTTAATTGTCTGCAAGGGTAACATCTGCCGCTCGCCGACTGCCGCTGTCGTGCTGAGCCAGAAATTAAAACGGGCTGCGCTAAACATCGATATTGATGCGGCTGGCACTGAAGATTATCACGTCGGCTCACCTCCGGATAAGCGTTCAATTAAACACGCGGCTAAGCGCGGATATGATTTAAGCGGTCATCGCGCCCGCCAGGTGAGCGCACCAGATTTCGAAAATTTCGACCTTATCTTAGTGGCCGATGAAGCCAACCTTTCGGACATTCAGCGCATCTGCCCGCCTCGCCAACATTCTAAACTTTCTCTTTTCCTCGGCACGCGAGAACTGCCCGATCCTTATTATGGAGGAGCCGAAGGCTTTGAGGAGGTTCTAAATTTAGTCGAACAAAGGGCCGAATTCTTCGTTAAGACCTGGCTAAAAACCAACTGAAGGGTTGCCCCTCCTGATTTTGCAGAATTAACTTTTCCTTAGATGTACCAAGTGAATTTCAGCGACCAAGCCATGCTCGAACTGGCCAAGCTTCCGACCCTAGAGCAGATGGAGGTCGTGGAGGCATTTACCTCTTTAACGCCTGATTTAATTATGCGCGGACGCTCTGACCTCGGTCGGGTGCATCGCGGCGGATTAACTTATCACCGCCTACGCGTCGGCGAATTCAGAATTTATTTTGAGGCCTCCGAGACTGCCCTAATGGCGCATTACGTTCTACACCGACACACGTATACCGACTTCGCCTTCCGCAGCCGCTTGCCGTTTGCTGACGATGAAGCACGCATTGAACAAGAAGGTGGTTTTTGGAAATACCTCGACGAACCAAAATAATTATTATGGCCCACCCCCCAGAACCAAAAGTTTATAAAAACCCGGAAGAGGCCGCACGTATCTACCTGCTGCCGAATCTATTCACGGCGGGGAATATGCTGTGCGGTTTCTTAGCGATAAAAAATTGTGTGGAGGCACGCTTCACTGATTTGTCCGCCGCGGCCCGCGCCGATCATTACCTGCTTGCCGTTTGGTTTATCTTATTGGCCTGCGTTTGTGACCTTTTTGATGGGCGCGTCGCCCGTGCCACCCATCGCGAATCCTTGTTTGGCGCGGAGTTTGATTCCATTGCGGACACGGTTTCGTTTGGTGTCGCACCCGCATTAATGGCATGTTTTCTGATCATTAATCCCAACCAAGATAAAGATATCCAGCTCGCGACCTGGCTATTGGCCTTCGTTTATTTATTGTGCGCCGGTGTTCGCTTGGCTCGTTTTAATGTGCTCACCAACCCACTCGTCCCAGGGAACGAGAAGCGGGCGGCAGGCGGCGATTTTGTGGGCCTACCCAGTCCGGCTGCGGCCGGCATGATGGCCTCGCTTGTTTTGGCACTCACGAAATTCATTCGGTTTGCTGATACCACAAACCAGCCCGACCAAATCTTACAGTCGTGGTCACGGGTCTTATTGCCGCTCATGTTGGTCACCTCCTACCTCATGGTGAGCAATGTGCGGTTCCCTAGCTTAAAGAAAATTAACTGGGATACCCGAGCAAGGACGCGGGTCTTTATTCTCATCATATTGGGCGGGGCGGGCCTGTTTTTCTTCAGTGAAGTTGCCGCACCCTGTATTTTCTTGGGCTACATTATCTACGGCGTGATCAGACACGCCTTTCTGCTTAAAAAGGGAGAAACTGATCCCGCGCCCGACGACGAGGAGGATGTGGTTTAATTGTGAATAGACCGTGAGGGGTTTGGCTTCGTATTAAGGTGTGAACAAAGTAGAGTTTATTCACGCCTTCACCACAGCCTGAATAAAATCTTATCTCTAAGATATCCAATAACTTACAAAACAATACACGCTCTTCCGGTCTTTACTACTACTACTGTATTTATATAACTCTATTTCTATTAATACATAGCTGTGTGTGCAAACATTGCACGGTTGCCTCAACCCCCTCATCGCCCCAATTCTATTTTCATCATGAAGTTTAAAGTTAACCGAAATCATTTCTTCAACGGCCTATCCAGCGTGACCAACGTCGTTGGCAATCGAGCCACGATGCCGATTTTACAAAATGTTTTAATCGAAGCCGAAGGCGACACCGTCACCCTCACCACCACAAATTTAGACCTCGGAATTTGTTGTCGGATTAAAGCCAATATTTCATCGCCCGGAAGAATCACACTCCCGGTAAAAAAACTCGTCCCAATTATTCGCGCGTTATCTGGCGCTGAAACCACCGTTGAACTCACCGGCAAAGATCGCGTTAAAATAACTTCCGGAAGTTCCGTGTTCCATGTCGCCGGTTTACCCGCCGATCAATTCCCGCCACTCGCAAGTTTTTCCGGACAAGCCGCAATCGCAATCGAACAAGAAGACCTCGGATCGATGTTGCGCAAAGTCAGCTACGCCCAATCAACTGATGAAAACCGCTATATTTTAAATGGTGTATTCTTTGAATTTGCTGGTGGTAAACTGACGGTGGTTGCGACGGATGGTCGTCGTCTCGCTAAGTGCGAACGTCAACTTGAAGGCCCAGAAAAGCCCTTAGCGCTGATCTTGCCTGCCCGTACGATTACTGAACTACAACGCTTACTGAAAGTCGGCGGCAAGGCCCACGTGATGCACAATGAGCGTCAAGTTGGCTTCACCATCGACATTCCAAAGAACGAAGAAGGCCTTGTGGATCGCGTTCAATTAGTTTCAAAAGTTGTGGAAGGAAATTATCCTAACTATCGACAAGTGATTCCCAAGGACGCGGGCAGCAAGGTGCGCGTCGAACGTGAAAAACTTTTAGACAGCGTCGCGCGTGCGGGCCTAATGTGCGATGAGCGCAACAACACGATTCGCATGAGCGTTTCCAAGAAAACCCAGAACTTAGAAATTTCTGCGAAGTCGGATAGCGGCGAAGCCCACGAGCCTATCGCCGTTAAATACGACGGCCCCGACGTGAACATTGCTTTCAATCCAACCTACGTTTTAGAGCCACTGCGTGCGGTCACGGAAGACGAGCTCGATTTCGAATTTAAGGACGACATGTCCCCAGGTGTGATTCGCGGACTGAAAGAAGACTTCCTCTGCGTCGTGATGCCGCAGCGTATTTCTTAAAGCCCAGGCTCAAAACAATCCGGCAGGGCCTTAATAGCCTCTAGGATGCGACGTGAAGCTTCCAGGGAGCGACCTGGTGCGCCTGCGCCAGGATCATAATCGCCCGGCAGCAGCGGCTTCCCAAAGCGAATACGAAGTCGTGCGGCTCCGGTTGGAAAGTATGCGCCCCGAGGTAAAATATCCCGCGCGCCACGAATGTGGATGGGCACGACCGGCACTCCGGACTTACAGGCGAGCAATCCTGCCCCCGCCTTTGGCTCCTTGATTATTCCGTCGAAGCTACGAGTGCCCTCGGGGAAAATAAGCAGGCCTCGATTATCGGCCAGGGCGCCAAGGGCAGCACGAATGGCGCCCACATCCGCTTCACCACGATCAACCGGAATGGAGTTACAGGAGCGGATGATGGCGCCGAAAAGAGGATTATAAAATAAACTCCGACGGGCGATGTAGGAAATTTCACGCGGCAGGCAGGAACCAATTAACGGCGGGTCCACCATGCTTTGGTGATTGGACGCAAAGAGACAGGCGCCCGAAGGAACGTTTTCCCAGCCCTCAACTTCTAAGGTTGAAAACACTTCAACAAAAGAGCGCGCTCCGTGGTAGACGGCCTTATAGACAAGATTTTTAGAATCTAAAATCATGCCTGGTGCATCACACGGCCGATTTCTTTTTCAATCTGCCCAACCACGTCCGCCAACGACAGAGATGTATTATTAATACAGAGTGAGCCCACCGGACAAACTAAGGGCGCAATCTTACGTGTCGAATCAAGTAGGTCGCGCTGCGCAATGGCATCACTCTGTCCTTCGCTTGCGCGACGCGCGGAACGCGCCTCGGCGTCGGCTTCCAGGAAAACGCGAACCGAGGCCTGCGGCAAAACAACGGAGCCGATATCCCGGCCCTCCATAATTAATCCACCAAAGCCTGCCGCCTTTGCTAATTCTACTTGAGAGCGCTGATAATTTAATAATGCGCCACGCACCGCGGCCAGGGCGGCGAATTTCGACACGGAAGCATTGACGCTTTCTGTGCGCAACGCGGCGGCATCGATTAATTGTCCGTTGATCGTTAAGTGTGCGGAGGTGCCCAGGATTTTTGTGCCCAGAACAAATTTAGATAAGTTAGTTTCGATTAAAGAAACATCATCGGCGGAGGTGCCTGATTTTAAGAGGGCGGCCGTTAGGCTGCGGTAGTGTGCACCGGTATCGACGTGTAACAGGCCGAGGCGCGCCGCGACAGCCTTGGAGGTGCTGGACTTTCCTGAGGCCGCACCACCATCAACCGCCACCGAAACGAATCTTGCGCGAAGGGCTTCGAGCGCTTCGAAGAAGTGCGGGAAGGTTTTTCCGGTGCAGGCTGGGTCTTCGATTTTAATCCAGGACCGACCATCGCCAAATAAATCATACGAACCCAAGACGCCGAAGCTCATCGCCACACGGTGGTCTTCGTAGGTGTGAATGGAGACGGGGCCGCTTTGAGCGGCTTTCATTAGCGCATCGCGCCCTGGATAAATAGTGAATGAAGCCAAGGCAGGATCCGACTTCAACTTTGAGGCCGATGGCTCTACGCGCACGCCCAGACGCTCTAGTTCGGTGGCGACGGCTAGCATGCGATCGGTCTCTTGCTTGCGCGTGTGCGCGATATTTTTAATTTCGGTCGGCGATGAGGCGAGTGGCGCTAAAGTGGCCAGCGTTAAAAAAGTGTCCGAGAATTTATTAAAATCAAAACTGCCACCTTGGATTTCGGGCCAGCTTCTAACCACCGTGGCTGAGCCTTCTGGAATTAAATTTGCACCGCACGCTGAGGCAACGTCGGCAAACGCCGTGTCGCCTTGAAGTGCACCTTTAACGTAACCCTGAAGGCGCACTGAAGCATTTGGACCCGTCACCGCCGGCAGGGCAATGAAGTAGCTGGCGGCGGTCGCATCAGGTTCAATTTCATAAACGCCAGGGGCGCGATAGGGGCCGGGCTGATTACATTTCCATACACCACTGGCGTCGCGTTGCAGCGGCCGACCAAACTGCGCGCACATTTTCTCGGTCATCTCCACAAATGGCTCGGACACGGTCGAACCACGCATTTTTACAGAGGCACCCGGGCATAGCGGCAGAACCATGAGCAGGGCGGAGAGTAATTGCGAACTCGCCGACGCATCGACCTCTACGTTCTTTATTTGGCCGGTGGTTTTTAAAATAAAAGGGAATGATCGCGCGACGGTGCCATCGGCCGCGAATGCTTTATTTCCAGATGATTCAAGTGCCTCTAGGAGTCCGCCCATCGGGCGCGCACGCATGGCAGCGTCGCCATCAAGGGCATAGGAACCATTAGGGGCGAGCACAAGAAAGGCAGTGAGAAAGCGAGCTGCCGTACCCGCATTGCCCACATGAATTTCGGCCGACGAAGCGGGAATTTTTCCAGACTCACCTTTAATCCGAATGGTGCGAGCGGCGGGATCGTCTTTAATGACAAAACCAAGCGAGCGTAGGGCTTTTATTAAAATTAAAGTATCACGACTGAAAAGGGCCCCCGTGAAAAGGGTTTCGCCGTCGGCCAGAGCCGCCAAGATTAAAGCCCGGTTGGTAATACTTTTTGAACCGGGCACCTGGGCGAGCCCCGTCGCGGGCGTGCGGAACGGTTTAATTAAAAGGGATTCGCTCATCGAGAAGAGTCTAGGGACTGGCGGGCAATCCGTGCGGCCTTAAGCAGCGACTCCACCTTCACCTTGTTTCCGGCTTTAATGGCATCGCGTAATTCCTGAAGATTTTTCTCAACCGAGTTTAAACCAGCCACCACTTGGTCGGCGTTGGCGAGCAGAATGCTCACCCATAGATTTTCTTCGCCTGCCGCAATGCGAGTGGCATCGCGTAAACCCGAACCAGCTGCAGCGATATTAAATTCTGGAGAGCGAGCCACCGCCAACATGAGTGCAGCGGCGCTGGCGTGCGGGACGTGACTAGTGATGGCAACAAATGCGTCGTGCTGTTTTGCTCCACATTCTACGGTTATAGCTCCAAGGGATTTCCAAAAATCGCCGAGACGCTGAACGCCAGCAGCATCCTCATTGCCCGAAGGCGTGATAAAACAAACCCGCCCATCAAAAAGATCGGCCTTAGCGTGGGCGGCACCTGCTTTCTCCGAGCCCGCCATCGGGTGAGAGCCAATAAAAGTTACGGAACTAGGTAGGACCTCAGCATCACGCAAAACGCTCTCTTTAACGCTGCCCACATCGGTTACCACCGCACCAACCTTTAGCCCGGGGGCGATGGCAATGAGCGTCTCCCTAATTTTATCTACTGGTGTACCAATCAACACCAAATCTGCGTCTTTAACGGCCCCTGCGGCGGTTTCAAAAACCTCAACCCCGGCAAAAGCTTTAAGAAGTTGTCGCGAATCCTTAGAATGTGACCACCCAGATAGTGAATGGGCCGCTTTGCGTCGGGACGCGGCCAAGAGGACCGAACCCCCAATGAGGCCAGCGCCGATAACTGCGATACGATTAAAGTGGGACATTTCTCGAAATAAGAGGTCTAAGGTTGATGGTTGGCCCTAGGAAACTATTAAACTAATTATTCACCTAGCGACAAAATAGAGTCAACTGACAGCCATGTCCGAGCCCCCCACACCCCCGAAAATGCGCTTTGAGCAAGGCACCCATATGCCTGCAGCCGAGCGCCGCCGACCTAAGACGACGAAACGACGGTCTAGGCTATTAAACGGACTGATTGCTTTTGGCCTGCTCACAGTCGCGGCTGTATTAACATTCGTTTATGTGAAGGAGCGTTTGCTCGAGCCGAAAGAAGGCGGCGGGAAACCAAAGCGCAGCCCGATTGGCTCATTGGTGGACATTTCCAAAAAGAAGGAAGCGGCTTTCGAGGACATAAAATTAAACAAAGCAGAAATCAACCTCACCGACCTCAGTCTCTTAGACGATGCGGTCAAGGCGCTCGAGCAGTACACTGACGTTGAGCCAACGGATAAGGAGCAGGTGAACCGACTCCAAGAACTACACCGCCGCCAACACGCTATCCATGCGGAGAGGCTCCGAGCGATTGCGAAACAGGCCGAAGCTTCTGCGGAGGAAGATAACATAGCAAAAAGCGGGCAGGCACAGCACGAATTAAGCAAAGCACTCGAAGCGGAAAAAGAAATCGACCAAAAGTGGTATTTCTCCGGCCTGGTAGACAAAGGAAAGATTACGAACCTAGAAACACGCATTCGCCGAATTGAAGCGTTGCCAATTTGGCAGAAGACGCGGGCGCTCGAAGTGCAGGCGGAGGGATTTTTTAAAGAAAAAAAACTCAACGAGGCCGAGGATTGCCTCAAAGAGGCCATGCGCCTTGAGGTGGAATTTAACGAAAAATACCGCGACGTCTTAAATACGGAATTTAATAGGCAAGAGAAGCTCAACGCACGTCTCGAGACTATTCGATCCTACCCGCTGCAACTCATCATTGAAAATATTGAGAAGGACGCGACTGCATCGGAGGGGCTTAATGACTGGAAAAAAGCGGCGAGCCAATGGGAGGAGGCAGCCCGCCAAGTTGATAAGATTATTGATAAATACCCGGCGAGCGCTTTCGCCGACCGTAAACACGAGGGCGATTTAGTAAAACGACGCAACTGCGCCCGAGCGCATCCAGAGATCGAGGCGGTGCAAAAAGAAATGACCAGCATGAGGCAAATGCTTCAACGTACACAAATTGATGCTGCCGTAATGAAGGCCCGCGCCCAGCAGGCGCAGATGAGTTTGATTGAAATGAACAACCCTGGAGCAATACCGGAAGATTCGCCGATGGTGCAGGAGGTAGATTATCTCTCAAGGCACCAGGGAACCCTGCAAGTCCTGTTGCCCGCATTGGATCGCTTGATGCTACCAATTCCCGGCACAACTAATTGCCGCATGCTGAAGCATGAAGTGGCGCAATCATTCTATTCTTTGGTGGCAGGGAAAAACCCGAGTGCGGTGGTGAGGGGAACAGGTCCCGTGGAATCGGTCACCTACGATGACGCGGTACAGTTCTGTAAGCAGCTTTCCTGGATCACTGGGAAGACAGTCAGGCTACCAAGTTTGGCAGAAGTATTGGCCGCAGCCGGGGACGTATCGACCGCCCCTTCGCGCGAACAAGCTTGGACATTTGATTCGACCGACGGGCTAACGGTAAGGGAGGTGGCAACAAGCCGACCTGTAAGCACGGGATTTTATGATATTATTGGCAACGTGGAGGAGTGGGTGGAGTCAGGGGCGGAAACAAATGTTGCCACCGTAGTTGGTGGCAATGTTAACTGGGTCCCAACCGCTGGCCTACCCCAACGCCAGACGCAAAAAAAAGAACGGAGCCGCACCCTAGGTTTCCGTTTTGTTATCGAATAAAACTCACCCATGAGTCCGCTAACCACCCCCACTCCCGCCAAACAACTTAAAAGGTACGCGGTTGCTTTTCTGATCTACGGGCTGCTAACGGCCGTGAGTTTGTCGTTAAGTTATGTCATCCGCTTTATCGGCAGCCCAGAGCTACATTTACCAAGCCTGCACAATATCACAGGATTTATTATCGTTAAGTTAGGCCTCCTTTGGTTTTGGGGCCAATTCCGCGGCGTTATTTACTACTTCCGGTTTTATGAAGCCCAGGGGCTGCTACTCGCGTTGGCCTCGGCGACATTAACCATTTTTGTCATCGATGTAGATTTACCACCCGAGCTTACCTTCGAAGCGTTCAATGTTCCACGTAGCGTCTTGCTCGTTGATTTTAATTTAAGCGTACTCCTCTTTGTTGGCTTTAGAGTCATTGTGCGGACGATTCGTGAACGATCGAAGTACGCCGACCAAAAAAACAACGATAGCAAAAAGAAAATAGCGATTTACGGCGCCGGTAAAGTCGGCGAGCAGCTTGTCACAGATTTAATATCCCGCCGAGGGCACGGATTGCGGCCCGTATGTATTCTAGATGACGACAAAGAAAAGCACGGGCTCGATGTGCACGGGCTGACAATTATCGGCGGAGAAAAATTAATTCCTAAACTCGCCAATCAATACGGAGTCACTGAAATTATTTTAGCACTGCCCGCTCGCTCGGTGCGGCGGGTGAAAGAAATCAGCACCCTGGCGATTGAAAACGGCATGACGGTTTTAGTTCTACCATCCGCCGCTGATTTAGCCTCTGGTCGAGTGCGGGCCAATGACTTACGGGCGGTTTCAGTCGAAGACTTATTGGGGCGCGAGCCTGCAAAATTAGACGATAACTTGATTGGAGAACTCATTCACGGCCGCGCGGTTCTCATCACCGGCGCCGGAGGAAGTATCGGCCAGGAAATCTGTCGCCAGGTTGCCCAGCGCCAACCCCAGCGACTCATTATTTTGGATCAATGCGAAGTACTGCTTTATCAAACAGAACAAGAGTTAATCGCTTCGGGCGCGGGGGCCTTGATCACCCCCATTATTGCCGACGTCACCGACCGTGCCCGCATGGAAGGTGTGTTTGCACGTTTTCAGCCCAATCTCGTATTACACGCAGCGGCGCATAAACACGTGCCGATGATGGAGTCGCAACCAGGCGAAGCGCTAAAGAATAATACTTTGGGCACTGCCACCGTGGCCGAACTAGCTTCGCTGTATAAGGCGAAAGGGTTCGTGCTTGTTTCCACCGACAAGGCAATCAACCCCACCAACGTGATGGGCGCATCCAAGCGCCTTGCCGAAATCGTTGTACAGTCTCAGCAGTCGCGCCCAGGGAATTTAACCCGGTTCATCGCAGTACGCTTCGGCAATGTGCTGGGTTCATCCGGCTCAGTCATCCCGGCGTTTAAAAAACAAATCGCCGCGGGCGGCCCCGTCACCGTCACACACCCCGACGTGCAACGGTACTTCATGACGATTCCCGAGGCGGTGGGCTTAGTGCTGCAAAGCGCCACCCAAGGACGCGGCGGCGATATTCTTGTTTTAGAAATGGGTAAACCGATGAAGATTGTAGACCTGGCCCGACAGCTCATCGAGTTAAGCGGCCTGCGTCCTGATCTGGATATCGAAATCAAAATTACCGGCCTTCGCCCCGGCGAAAAAATGATCGAGGAGCTCCAGCATCACGGTGAAGCATACCACAAAACCACACACGACCGCATTTTCCGCTTCGTCGGCCCGCCCCTACCTTTCGAGCAGCTGCCTAAATTCCTCGACGCAATTCACCGCCTTATTCCTTTGGAAAAAGAGCAGTGTAAACAGGGAATTAAGCAGCTGGTGCCCGAATACGTCCCATACCTAGACTAGTTTTTACGCTTCGGGCTTCACAGTTGGGTAACGGTCCTTCATGTTAGCCCCATGGCGAAGAAAACAAAATCGAACGTGAGCGTGGGTATTATTATGGGCTCACAGTCCGACTGGGAGACCATGGTGCATGCGGCCGACACCCTAAAATTGCTTGGTATTCCATTTGAGGCGGAAGTCGTCAGCGCCCACCGCACGCCCATTAAATTAAAAGACTATGCGCTGAGCGCACAGGCTCGCGGCCTTAAAATCATCATCGCCGGCGCCGGCGGTGCTGCCCACTTGCCCGGCATGGCTGCGGCCATGACCCTCTTGCCCGTAATGGGAGTACCCGTGCAGTCGAAGACTCTCGACGGGATTGATTCACTCTTATCCATCGTGCAAATGCCCGCGGGCATTCC
>CAIVVQ010000043.1 GCA_903909465.1 uncultured Opitutia bacterium
ACAGAGCAAATAATTTTATGACTATCAAAGTCGGCATCATTGGCGCAGGCGGCATGTTGCAGTACCATGCCGCGGGATTTAAACAGGCGGGCGCTAAGATTGTGGCGATTGCGGATCGCACACCAGGTGCGGCGCAGAAGGCCGCCGAGAAATGGGGCGTATCGCATGCTTATGATTCGGTCGAAGCGATGTTGGCTGGCAGCCCCGAATTGGATGCGGTCAGCATCATTGTGCCGAATAAATTACATGCACCCTTAGCGGTGCAGTGTCTCAATGCCGGCAAGCACGTCTTCTGCGAAAAACCGCCGGCACTGAGTGCCGCTGAAGTGCGTGGAATCATTGAGGCCTCAAAGAAGTCAGGCAAAAAAGTGATGTTCAATTTTAATAATCGTGCGCGCCCCGAGGCCCAGGCGATGATGAAGCTGATTGCTGAAGGAAAGGTCGGGAAAATTAATTCCGCGCAGGCGAAGTGGATTCGTCGCACCGGCATTCCGGGTTTTGGTGGTTGGTTCACCACGAAGGAACAATCGGGCGGTGGCCCGCTGATCGACCTTTTGCACATGGTGGATTTAGCCATGTATTTCATGGGGTATCCGGAGCCGGCCCATGTGTTGGGCCAGACCTTCCATGACTTCATTCAGGATAAAGCGTTTAAAGGTCCGTGGGGCATCCCTGATAAAGTGGGTGGCGTGACCGACGTGGAAAATGCCGCTCATGGATTTATTACTTTTAAATCGGGCCAAGTCTTAACCCTCCAAGTTTCGTGGGCTGAAATGGTGAAGCGCGAAGAAGTTTCGGTCGTTTTCCAGGGCACTAAAGCAGGCGGAAAAGTGGAACGGTTGTTTGGTAAGGACGGACTCGACGACACTGCCATTGATACCTGCGAACTCTATGTGCAAGAAAACGGCCAGAGCGTGAATCGTGCCATTACCGTGCCTGCGTGTGAGGACATGGGACGCGCCGATTCCGCTGCGAATTTTATTCACGCCATTGAAGGTAAGGCCGCTCCGCTCAATACTCCTGAGCAAGCTTTGCGCCTAATGCAGGTGATTGATGCGATTTATCAATCAGCCCAAACGCAGAAACCGGTTTCGGTTTAAATTAATTCAGCAGCCAGATGCTGGCGTTGAGCACGGTGGCGAAGCCGACCCAGAGGACGTGCGGAATTTGCAAAGCGGCCGCGAGGCCGCTTTCGTGGGCGAGTGACTTTACCCAAGCGGCAAGAAACACGAGGTAGAGTCCGATGACAATGAGTGCGAGGTCGGGACGATGGAGTCCGAAGAAAATGGGCGACCAGATCGCGTTGAGTCCAAGCATACTGAAGAAGTAAATCTTCGCATTGCGGCCGGAGTGTGTGGATGAGTTCCAGTTGAGCCACATGGAAACTGACATTAAAAGGTAGAGCACCGTCCAGACTGGGCCAAAAATCTTGTTGGGTGGATTGAAGGCCGGCTTGTTAAGCGTGCTATACCAGCCTTTGATTTCGGGTAGTGTGGCCCAAGAGTCGAAGCCGCCGACGAATAAGGTAAGTAGAATGAGCAGGCCTAAGATCGAAAGACCCCCGCGTTTAGTGGATACTTTCATGGGTCCAGTTTGTGCTGAAATAGGGGCATCGCAAGGGCAACCGTGATGCCCGCTTGCCATCGGCTGAAATGTCGCTCTTTTCCTGTGTTATTCCTATGTCCGAGTCTTACATCCAGCAACTCTTCGCCGAACGCATCGGTGGAATTAATTACGGCAAATCGACGGCCATTTATAAGTTTGAGAAAATCAAACGCGCCAAAGCAGCCGCCAAGAAAGCGAAGCCCGATGTGGCGTTGATCGACCTCGGCGTCGGCGAGCCCGATGAGATGGCTTTCCCACAAGTGGTGAAGGCGTTGCAAGTCGAAGCCGCGAAGCCCGAGAACCGCGGTTACGCCGATAATGGCGGCCCCGAGTTTCGTCAGGCTGCCGCTCGTTACTTGAAGAACCTTTTCAACGTCACCGTGGATGCCGACACGGAAGTCATGCACTCCATTGGCTCCAAGGCGGCGCTCTCGATCATGCCGGCCTGCTTTATTAACCCAGGTGATTATGTTTTAATGACTGTGCCTGGTTATCCAGTGTTTGGCACGCATGCGAAGTATTACGGCGGCTTGGTGCACAACCTACGCCTGACTGCGGAAAACAATTTCCTGCCTGATTTAAAATCCATCCCTGCGGATATTTTAGCGAAAGCAAAAGTTTTAGTTCTGAATTATCCAAATAACCCAACGGGTGCCTGTGCGACATTGAAGTTCTTTGAAGAAGTCGTGGCTTTTGCAAAGAAGCACAACCTCGTCGTGATTCAAGACGCCGCCTATGGTTCGTTGCACTTTGGCGCCGAGCAGGTTTCGATTTTACAAGTTCCTGGCGCCAAGGATGTCGCCGTTGAATTACACTCGCTCTCCAAGAGCCACAACATGACTGGTTGGCGCATTGGTTTCGTGGCTGGTAATGCGTTGCTCGTTCGCGCATATGGTGATGTGAAAGACAATTCTGACTCGGGTCAGTTCCTCGGCATTCAGAAGGCCGGCGGTGCGGGCCTGGATGATGTTTCGATACCACGTGCGATTGCCGCGAAGTATTCTCGTCGCATGGACAAGCTGGTTGGTGTCTTAGCGAAGCTCGGCTTCCAGGTGCGTAAGCCAGGTGCCGGATTCTTCTTGTACATGCCCGCTCCGAAGTCGGCCACTGGCCCATCGGGCGTCGTGAATTTTGATTCGGGTGAAGCTTTCTCGCAGTGGATGATCACTGAGCATTTAATTTCTACGGTGCCTTGGGATGACTGTGGTGCGTTCGTGCGTTTCTCGGTGACCTTCGTTTCGGAGAAAGGTGAAGCTGGTGAGGCCGAGGTGATTGCCGAAGTCGAACGCCGATTGTCCGCTTGGAAATTCAGTTTTTAAGCCGATTTCCCTCTGTTCTGTCGGATTGACAGGGCAGGGGGACTTTGTCCTTCTTAACTCCTAGTTTATTGGCCTGAT
>CAIVVQ010000044.1 GCA_903909465.1 uncultured Opitutia bacterium
ACGCCGAGGAAGTAAGCGTCGAGCAGGAAGAAGTCGGCCGCGACGCCGACGAGTGCTAAAATCATTCCCATGGCGGAGGTCACCGCGTTGCGGCTCATGACCAAGAGGGCGGCGGCCCCGAGAGTCAGGGCAGCGAAGAAGATAAACAGACCGTCAGGCATGTTTTTGACGGTAGGAGAGGGGGGCTCCTTGGAAAGGAGAAAACGAAAAAATCAGCCCGATTTTCGTGATTTTTTCGGTTGCCGATGTGAACAACTTTCGGGCAACCTAAAACGCTCGCTCACTCAGTGAGCAAGTTTCGGCAAGTGCCGTCGCATTTCGCACTGGGTGTGTGTTTCTAAAACTTTGCCGTCATCAAAATGTGTCGTCCAATCTGGGAAGAAGGCATCGGCTTTAGGCTCTAAATGAACGTGGGTGAGCAAGAGCTCGGTGCACCAGGGTAGTGCTTCTTCATAAAGGGCGGCACCGCCTGCGAGAAAAAGGGTTTTATCGGGAGCGAGTTGAGCTACCTCGTCCCAATTCTTAGCGGTCAGAACTCCAGGGACGCTAAAGCCGGTGCGGCTAAGCACGATTGTCGTGCGACCGGGGAGGGGTCGACCGATGGACTCATAAGTTTTTCGTCCCATGACGAGCGCCTGACCCATGGTCGTATTTTTGAAAAACGCAAAATCCTCTGCGATGCGCCAAGGGAGTTTATTTTCGATGCCGATGCCACGATTGCGGGCAACGGCGGCGATGGCGATGAGGGGGCGACTGAACTTCACGAACTTAAATGGCGACGGGCGCTTTAATACCGGGGTGAGGGTCGTACCCTTCGATGGTGATGTCCTCGAATTTGAAGGCGAAGAGGTCTTTTATATCCGGATTTAAAATTAGGCGGGGCAGGGGGCGAGGCTCACGCGAGCACTGTAAATCAACCTGTTCAACGTGGTTGGAATAAATGTGGGCGTCGCCAAACGTGTGCACAAAGTGTCCGGGTTTGAGTCCGGTCACTTGCGCGAGCATGTGCGTGAGCAGGGAGTAGCTCGCGATGTTAAACGGCACGCCGAGAAATAGATCAGCACTGCGTTGATAAAGTTGGCAGCTCAATCGTCCGTCGGTCGAAACGTGGAATTGAAAAAGCGTGTGGCATGGGGGCAGTGCGACTTGATCGGCCTCTTGTGGATTCCAGCCCGTGACGAGGTGACGGCGACCAGAGGGATTATTTTTTAGTTGGTCGATGAGGCGTTTAATTTGATCGATACCATCATTATTATAAGTGCCATCGGCTTTACGGGTCGCACCGAAGCGACGCCATTGATGTCCGTAGACGGGTCCGAGGTCGCCTTTCGAGCGACCGAATTTTGCACACTGTTCAGCGGTGGCCCATTCGTCCCAAATCGTGACGCCATGTTCGTTGAGCCAATCGTTATCGGTGCGTCCGGCTAAAAACCAAATCAACTCTTGGATGATGGAGCGGGTGTGGACCTTCTTGGTGGTGACGAGGGGAAAGCCCTCGGCGAGGTCGAAGCGAAGTTGGGCCCCGAAAATTCCGATGGTGCCCGTGCCGGTACGGTCTTGACGAATTTCTCCCGTCTGTCGGACGTGACGGAGGAGGTCGAGATACGCCTTCATGGGGTTTCGTTATTTCTGGAATACCTGCTTCTGCAATAAGGAAAGCCCCGATGGTGGTAACCGACCTTTCACCCTTGCCAGATTGCCCCCCTCGAGGCACCCCTTAAGGGAGTCATTATGAGCGATAAGCCCGACCTAAATGCCATTTCCCATGACCTCTTTGCGGTCCGCCAGGAGAAGCTTGCCCAGTTGCGTGCGGCGGGCGAAGACCCCTTCCGTGCGGAGTGGCCTCAGACGCATATTTCTACCGATTGCATTTCGCTCTTACCTGAAGGGGTAGAAGAAGGCCCCGAAGTTTCGATTGCGGGACGGGTGGTGGCGATTCGCGTGATGGGTAAGGCGAGCTTTGTGAAAATTTTGGATCGGGGCGGTGTGCAGCAATGCTACTTCACGCGCGACGCATTAACCGAGCGTTACGATGCGCATTTTAAGAAGTTGATCGACCTCGGGGATTTTGTCGGCGTACGCGGTAAACTTTTCCGCACGAAGACGGGTGAAATCACGGTGCGTGCCGCGGATTATAAATTATTGGCGAAAGCTTTGCGTCCCTTGCCTGAAAAATGGGCGGGCCTGACTGATGCCGAGAAAATTTACCGTCAGCGTTACCTCGATCTAGTAGTGAACGAGGAGTCCCGTAAGCGGCTCTTCATTCGCAGCCGCGTGGTGGAATCGATTCGGAAGTTTTTATGGAGTCGCCAGTTCACCGAAGTAGAGACGCCCGCATTGCATGCCATTGCGGGTGGCGCTGCAGCGCGTCCGTTTGAGACCCATTCCAATGCGCTGGATTGCGATTTTTATCTCCGGATTGCTTTAGAGTTACACTTGAAGCGTTGCCTTGTGGGCGGCATGGATCGCGTCTTTGAAATCGGCCGCGTTTTCCGTAACGAAGGCGTCTCGGTGAAGCACAGTCCTGAGTTCACAATGCTCGAGGCCTACCAGGCGTATTCAGATTACCGCGGGATGATGGAGTTGGTGCGCTCGTTGATTCAAACCGCTTGCCGCGAAGTTTTAGGCACAACGACTGTGACCCGTCCTGATGGCGTCGCCATCGAGCTCGGCGGCGAATGGCGCGAAGTGAAGTATAAAGATTTAATTATCGAACGCACCGGAGACGCACAGTGGTTCTCGCGCTCGAAGGAGGAGAAGATTGCAGCGTGCAAGAAGTTGGAGCTACACGAGCCCCGTGCAGACTGGGAAGACTATGAAGTCACCAACGAAGTTTTTGGTAAGCTCATTGAACCTACTTTAATTCAACCTACTTTCGTGACGCACATTCCCAAGGAGCTCTGTCCATTGGCGAAAGTTACGCTCGGCGATGATTCCACCATCGATGTGTTTGAGCTTTGCATCAACGGTCAGGAAATTGCCCCGGCGTATTCGGAGCAGAATGATCCAGGCGTGCAGCGCAAGATGTTGGAAATTCAGGCTGGAGCGGAGACACAGAAAATTGATGAAGACTTTTTATTGGCCATGGAGCATGGGATGCCGCCGGCGGGTGGTCTCGGTATTGGGATTGATCGCTTAGTGATATTATTAACCGGCGCGGCCAATATTCGTGACGTGATTTTGTTCCCGACGCTGGGGCCTGAGAAACAATCTTAATCCCTTGCCTTGGTTTCTCCATCTCGCCCTACGTCAGCTCTTTCCGCCCGGTAAGCGCTTTCCAGCGTTTGCGATGGTTTCAATTTTAGGTGTCGGCCTGGGAGTTGCCGCTCTGTTGGTAGTGCAAACCGTAATGAATGGTTTCGGTGAAGAGCATCGGTTGCGGATTCGTGAGTCGTTTGGTGACTGTGTTGTGATTGCGAATACGCCGATTGAAGGACCGGACGTTTTGATGGCACGACTGAAAGCGGATCCTGCGGTGCTTTCGGCTTCAGCGTACACGGAAGGTCCGGCGCTGGCTCGTCGGGGTGCATTTTCAGGGGTCGCATTTGTGCGTGGCACGGATCCGTTGGCAAAAGACCAACCTGCACGTCAATACGTAGTAGCCGGTAGTTTTGACGGACTGGACGATGGTCGGGTGATTTTAGGTATTGGTTTAGCACGTACATTGCGTGTGGCCGTTGGAGATAAAATTGAACTTTGGTCGCCCGTGATGGCGGAGCAGGCGGAGCAGGGTAAGGCACCGCTGCCTGCATCGTTGGAAGTTTGTGCGATTGTGCGCACCGGTTTTACCGAGGTCGATGACCGCGCGGCGATTATTCCGCTGCGTAGGTTTCGCGAACTTTGGTCGCTCGGAGAGCGTGCGCACGGTGTCACCCTGCGCTTAAAGGATCCAGCGAATGCGGTGGCCACCGCGGCGCGTCTTAATGTTGGTAAGACGGGGCTGAATTTTATTCCTTGGCAGGAGATTAAGAAGAATTTTCTCGAGGCCATCCGGTTTGAGAAAACCATGCTCTTCTTCTTAATGTTTATCATCACCCTTGTCGCATCGTTTTCGATTGGGAGTACGCTTTTCTCGGCGGTGATTCGTCGCACGCGTGAGGTCGGGGTATTGGTGGCACTCGGTGCCCAGCGTTGGCAGCTGGTTGGTTTGTTTGGGGTGCAGGGTTTATTGATTGGGGCTTTGGGCACGGCCTTGGGCTTTATCTTAACCTGGGGGATTTTATATTTCCGCGAAGGCATCCTTAATTTAATTAATAGCCTCTTTGGCAACGGCGACATGGTTGCGAATGTTTATCAGTTCTCTAAAGTTCCCCTGCATTACGATACGACGGACTTTGTAGTTGCGGCGGCGTTCACCTTAATTGTCACGACCGTGGCTGGATTGGTGCCAGCACTCTGGGCGGCGGGACGTAAACCCTCGGAGGCGATGCGCGATGTCTAAAGTTGTTCTCCAGGCCGCGGGATTAAAGAAATCCTTTGCTTCTCCGAATGGACCGTTGGCTGTGCTTCGAGCGGTTGATTTAGTGGTTCATGCGGGTGAGTCGGTTTCGATTCGCGGCTCCTCGGGCTCGGGTAAGACCACGCTCTTGCAATTACTGGGCGGATTAGAAACGCCGGAGGCGGGAGAAGTTTTTATTAATCACGCCGTGCAGGGTTTGGTCACACCTAGAAAATTATTGGGTCATGGGGTTGGATTCGTTTTTCAGAATTACCAACTCATGCCTGAATTAACGGCTTTGGAGAATGTGGTGTTGGCGGCTAAAATTATTGGACAATCGAGGGTTGAAGCCAAAGCGCGTGAATTATTGCAGCTCGTTGGCTTGGGTGATCGCTTGCGTCATTTACCGTCGCAGCTTTCGGGTGGGGAATGTCAGCGTGTCGCGATTGCCCGTGCCTTGATTAATGAGCCCGCGGTAATTTTGGCGGATGAGCCCACGGGGAATTTAGATGAAACCACGGGCAAGGAAGTCATGAAGCTGCTCTTGGACGTGGTCGCCCAACGTCAGACTGCATTAGTTTTAGTGACGCACAGTCGCGAGTTTGCGGAGAAGGCCGGCCGTCGTTTGGTTTTGGCGGGTGGCGTACTTTCGCCTGCGTGATTTGACACTTTGGCTTAAGTGCTTTGGATGAGGGTCTATGTCATCCGCTACCAACCCTGCCCAATTAGTCCAAGCCCTTGAATGGCGTTACGCCACGAAGCTTTTTGATACCAAGAAGTTGCCTGCGGATGTATGGGCATCGTTAGAGAAGAGTTTGCTGTTGGCTCCTTCGTCGTACGGCTTGCAGCCATGGAAATTTTTCATTGTGAGCGATTCCGCGGTGCGCGCGAAGTTGCGTCCGGTTTCTTGGAATCAATCACAGGTTACCGATGCTTCACACTTAGTCGTGTTTACCCGTCGCACGGAAATGACAGAAGTGGATGTGAATGATTTCTTTAATCAGATGGTGGCTGACCGTAAGGCGGATGCGACTGTGCTCGAGCCCTACCGACAAATGATGATTGGTGGTGTGGTGAAGGGTAAAGACCTGAATGGTCAGCGCGAGTGGGCGGCTCGTCAGGTTTACATTGCACTTGGTCAGTTGATGGCGGCGGCTGCCGTGATTGGCGTGGATACTTGCGCACTGGAAGGCATTGATGCGGCCCAGTACGACCAAATTTTAGGACTCAAGGGTTCGGGTTATGAAACCGTTGTCGCCTGTGCGATTGGTTATCGCTCCGCCGATGATAAATATGCGTCTTTGAAGAAGGTCCGCTTCTCTAAGGACCGCGTCTTTGGCAGCATCTAATTTTACTGAGGGCTTTTAGCTCTTGGTGATCCACTGATTAAACCCCTCATCGTCCGTCACGATTTCCGGTTCGCCGTATTCGTGTGAGAGTAAGTTTTTATAACTCTCATCGGCAAACCGACGGCAATGTAGGAGCACGCGTGCGGTGTGGCCGGGGGCGCGCACCAAGCGTCCGAGGGCTTGATTCACTTTGCGCATACCGGGTCGGATATAGGCGAGGGCGAAGGGGTCTTCGGCGCCATCTTGAACGAACATTTTACGGCGTGCTTCTTGCAGGGCGTTGACCTCAGGGAGGGCGGGTCCGATGACGACTGCGGAGCGAATCCGTCCGCCCAGCATATCGACACCTTCGCCGAGTGAACCTCCGAGGATGAGGCAAAGAATAACGGATGGCTTGAGCGCATCTTCGACGAAGCGAGCGGTGCCGTCGGGTCCGAGTCCGCGTGGTTGAAGGGCGATGTCGGCTTCAGGGTGGAGGCGACGGATTTCTTCAACAATGGTCTCGGCGTATTTATAGGATGGAAAGAAAGCGGCGACGGCGCCTTCGTTTGAAAGTTTGATAAGCGCAATCGCCGTACGGTTGCTATGGCTGTCGCGAGTTTTCAGCCGAGTGTCGACCCGACCATCAATCGCGACGGTGTAGGCGCCGTGACGCCAGGGAGCGAGCGCGTCGGTGCGGTGCAATAAATCTGGGTCGAGCCCGCATTCATTCGCCAATGATCCCTTCGGGCCAGGCGTAGCCGTCATTAATACAAAGTGTGAAAATGCGGTGAGGCGTTCGCCGGTGGCTTTTGCGGCGGTGAGACAGTCGAGACTGAGTTGCCCCGGCTTGGGTGACCAGAGGAGCCAGCCGAGGTCGGATTCCTCGAGTCGCTTGAGCCACAGTGCGGCATTCCAAACCGCGTTGCGTGCAGGCTCGGGCAGGCTGTCGGTGTCTAAAGGAAAAGTTTCGCCGAGTAATGCGAGTTTCTCGGCTAACGCCAACGCCTCCATGCGATCATCGGGCGAAAGTGCATCGGCCTTCGGTAAGCGTTTTAAAAAATCGGCCCACGCTTGCGTGGTCTGACACCAGGCCTCGGGGGCTTTGCATTGCAGGAGGGTGTGAGCAAAAATGGCGGCCTCATGGGCATCATCGCGAATCGAGAGGCATTCGGCGGCGCGTTCGGGGAGGTTGTGGGCTTCATCTACAATCAACATCGTATCGCCGTCGTTCCAGCCGGGAATGGTTTCGAGTGCCGCACGATTGCGCGGCGAGAAGACGTAATTATAATCACAGATAATTACTTCGGCGTGTGCGAGCATCGCCTTGGTGATATCCCACGGCGGTACACCTGCGATCCGTCCGATTTCACGAATGCGACGAAGCTCGGCACCGTCAGCGAGGAGTGATTGTGGATCGATGGCGGCGCGGGCCCAGTTTTTCCGAATCTCTTCGATGTCGTCGGGCATGCCTTCGACCTCGTGTTCGGCGCGAGGGCGTAAAACCATCGCACGCAGTTCAGTGGAGTGCGCTAGGCGTCGGAGTTCTGACAGGACTTGAAGTTGGCCAGTGCCTTTGCCGGTGACGTAGAGCAATCGACCCACGTTGCCGCTGCGCAGTAAGGATAGGCCGTGATGAAGGGCGGCGGCGGTTTTTCCGAAACCGGTGGGTGCGACCATTAGGCGTTGGCGTGACTCGAGGGCGGCCTGTTCGAGGTCGGCGCACGACTGAAGCCATTCGGGGCGTGGTTCCTTGAAGGGGATTCGACTGGGAAGGCCAAGCAGGCGGGCGTGACTTGCCCGACGGTTTTCAGCGTGAGCCGCGATGACTTCGGCCTGCTTGAGTAAATCGACTTCGGCGCTCGAGGGTAGTGGTACGGTTTGCTTTGTACCGTCGGTTGGATCAACAAAAACTAATTCTCCAACGACTTCATTGATGTCGGGAAGAAAGCGTGCACCGTGGCAATAAGTGCTGAGCTGTAAGAAGTGATGCGCGTAGCGTTGTTGGAGAAATTCAGGACGACGGGGGAGGGATGTAATAACGGTTTTAATTTCCCGAATGTGCAGTCGACCATCGGCGAGGCATTGTTGATCGGTGCGACCTGTGACGATTAGCTTCCAGCCGAGGGCGGAAATTTCGCATTGGCTTGGTTGTTCAAAAACCCATGCCGGATTTTCAGCGGTGGCTTGCAAGCGCATGGTTTCGTGCCACTGTCGACCCGCTTGCGCTCGCCAAGGTGAGCTGCTTGCGCCCGCGCCCGGTCCGGGACGAAAGGTAGCAAACTCTTGGGTACTGAGCTCGATGCGCTTGGCTTTGATATCAATCCGCATCAGGGAAGTACGAAATGAATTTCCCCGGCGGCCCAGCGTTCAAGGTCTGTCGAAAGTTTGCCCACTGCTTCTTCATCGGTGCTTTGCGCATCGAGTGGTTGCGTGAGGATTGAAGCCGCCAGCGCTTGGCGACCGCCTAAATTCATTAACCACTGTTCGTGGACAGGCCAGCCGCCGTCTTTGATCATGAGCCAAAGCCCTTTGAAGTAAGCGCAATCGGGGCGGGGTCGTTCGGCCATCGCCGTGAAGGTTTCGAGTGCGATGCGGTAGCAAACCTCTGCCGACTCAGGTGGTGGCGGATTGCGACGCACCATGTTGGCGAAGCGACAGGCGCGTTCGAGGGTGCGATGATTTTTGGCGATGCCGGTGAAGCGGTGGAGCAGGCGGTAGTCGCGG
The DNA here is from genome assembly GCA_903909465.1 of uncultured Opitutia bacterium. GTDB lineage: Bacteria > Verrucomicrobiota > Verrucomicrobiia > Opitutales > UBA953 > UBA953. The sequence continues at coordinate 8,494 of CAIVVQ010000044.1, forward strand.
GCAAAACGGTTGCCGCCATCCTTAGCGCGTTCGAGGATGATTTCGCACTCGTCGAATAAATCAGGACAGGTGGCTTGCTTGCTGCGAGTTTGGCGAATCAGGCAGCGTTCTAAACCTTGGGAAGGTTCAAGCAAGGTGAGCAGTGTGTGTGATTCACCTGATGGATCACGCCCGAGAACGAGGCAACGCAGCGTGACAGCGGACATTTAGCTCTTGAGCTTAGACTGTGGGACGACTGCGCCGAAGCTCATGAGCAAACCGATGGCTTCTGGTACGGTGAGTTTTGTTTCCTTAATTTCGTCGGCCGGCACTTGTAGGACAAAGCCTGCGGTCGGGGCGGGTGCGGAGGGAATAAAGACGTTCACCACTTTTTGTCCGATGGCGTTGGTCAGGATTTCAGGATTTTCTTGGGTAACAAAAGCAATGCTCCAGCAATTCGCGCGTGGGTATTGCACGAGCACCACGCGACGGAAGGTGTCTTTGTTGCGACCGCTGAGCGCATCGACCATTTGTTTAATGGTATTATAAAGTGCGCCCAGTCCAGGCATGCGTTCGATAATGAAGGCGAACCAGGTCTGAAACAATCGACCGAAGATACGCTTGGAGAGCCAACCGAGTGTGATGAGTATCACCGCCATGATGAGCGCGGAGGTGAGTACGAGGGCGCCGTACATCGGTCCGGAGCTAAAATTTGGTGTGGAGCCTGAATCTTTTAGGATGATTGGAATCAGGGTTTGCAGGACGGATTGAACGGGGGAGGCGATGAGTCCGACCAAGATTGAGACCACGTAGAAGGTGAGTCCGATGGGCAGGACGAGGAACATGCCCGTCAGAAAATTATGTCCGAGGCGCGACCCGAAAGACGGTTTTTCTAGGTGATTAGGCATACAATGAAGAAAAGCCTTTTTCAGGGGGACGCAAGGAGCGTCAATCTGCATCCACTCATTGCTATCCCTTGGGTAGTGTATACTTTATAGGAAAGATGAAAGCCCCCCTCTTTCTTGTCCTTATGTCGTCACTTTTACCATCATTTGCTCGCGGCACCGATGAGGCGTACCCGCGTACCGCTCCCGGGGTTTGTGAGGTGAAGGTATTGCCCGCTGCACGCCTGATGCTGACTGATTCGGTAGAGGGCTATTTCTCGAGTAATAACAAAATGTTCGGAAAGCTCTTTCGCTACATACGAACCAACGATTTGCCGATGACCGCTCCGGTGGAGGCGAGAATTCAACCGGGCGTGATGGTGTTTTACATGGACCCCGTTTCTTCGGTGCGAACGGATTTGCAACCGAACGCGGAAGTAAAATTTCAAGATGTATCGGAGCGCTTCGTTGCGTCTGTCGGCATCCGGGGTTCGTACAGTGAAGAAAATTATGCTGAAGGATTGGCAAAGTTGCAGGGCTGGTTGCTAACGCAGAAAGAATACGAAGCGATGGGTGAACCCTACGCCGTATATTGGAACAGTCCGTTCGCCCCATTTTTCTTTAAGCAGTCGGAAGTGCACATTCCACTGCGCAAGAAGTAGCCTTTAGATCCAGGTGCGTTGACGCCAAGCCAGCCCTTCCGAAATTTCTCGGGCGAGGCCAGGACCCTTGAAAATAAGTCCGGAGTAAACTTGAACGAGGCAGGCACCTTCATCCATGAAGCGGCCTGCATCGGCGGCGCAGGTGATGCCACCGCAGCCGATGATGGGGATCTTACCGTTGGAAGTTTGGTGTAAGAAGCGTACCACCTTGAGTGAACGTTCGAGGAGGGGGTGTCCGCTGAGTCCGCCTTTGGTGACGCATTCTTCGGTGCCTGGTGGACGCGTAATCGTGGTGTTGGTGGCGATGATACCCGCGAAGCCGGTTTCGCTGACCACGGAGAGAATGTCTTCGAGTTGGTGCGGGGTGAGGTCGGGTGCGACTTTTAATAGCAGGGGCACAGGTCCGCCGACGGTGTGACGATTCTCACGTGCGAGCGTGGTGAGTAATTGCACGAGCGGTGCTCGATCTTGCAGGGCACGAAGTCCGGGCGTGTTGGGGCTGCTGATATTGACGACGAGGTAATCGGCCAATGGAGCGAGGAGCTTGAAAGAATAAAGGTAATCCTCCTGTGCTTCTTCGAGTGGGGTGATTTTAGATTTTCCGATATTAATGCCGAGGGGGCAGATGCGTTGTCCGCGGCCGGGTTGATTGGATAGACGATCTTTAAGGGCTTCGGCGCCGGCATTAGGAAAGCCGTAGGAATTAACGACGGCTTTTAAATGTGGGTAACGGAAAACACGTGGGCGTTCATTGCCGGCTTGGGCGTGGCGAGTGACGGTGCCAACTTCCACGTGTCCGAAGCCAAGGGCGGCTGCTCCGCGCCAGCCGATGCCATCTTTGTCGAAGCCAGCGGCGAGGCCGATGTGGTTCGGAAAGGAGAGTCCGAAGGCTTTAATCGGATGGGCGCCAGGAGGAAGCAGGGAGCGTTCCATTAGGGAGCGAAGGGGGGCGATGGCGCCGAGGATGCCCATGCCGCGAAGCCCCACTTGGTGGGCCTTTTCGGGGTCCATGGCATAGAGTGCCTTGGATAGTACTTTTTCGTACAGAAAAGACATGTCTGCACCGTAAGGATGAAACGATAGAAGGGAAGCGGAGAAGAAGGGGGAGTCGAAAAAAGGAATAAAATTCGCCCCTTCTTGACTCCGATGGGAACTTAGCCAAATCAACCACCCATGGCTGTCTCTACCTCTAAGCTGCTTTGGTGTACGATTCGTAATAATAAAGAAAAAGGCACCTGGTGGGTGAAGGAAAATTCTGACCCAAAGCATTATGAACCGGATGGCTTAGGCATTTTGGATCCCTATCAACTTCCTTGGATTTTGGATATGATGGATCCATTGCGTGAGTATGGCCTCTCGAATGAAATCCTCGAAGCTGCCTTTGTGCCTTTTCAGGTTCACTCCTCGACAGACAAAGATGAGATCGTCCGCCTGGCACGAGTGGCTGAACATATTTTAGATTCGGAAGAAGAACTTTTCGCTCTACCGAATATCAAGGACGGCGACAAAGGTTCATACGCTAATTTTTTGGAGCACATCATGCGTCTTCGCGTGAAGCTGATTAACGACACCATTAAGTTAGAGCAAAAGCTCACGATCGAGGATGTGGATGAACAGCTCAGTGAATTGCGCAATCAGGCCATGATCGAAGGACGCGACATTCACCCCTTTGAAGAAATTACCGATATTTTAGAATTCGTTCCTCAGGGTCACGAGGTTCCGATTGATGATGACGATGACGATAAGCCGGCACGTGCAACTTCGGCGGCGGAAGATATTGCCGATTTACCTGAAGTGGAAGACGACGAGAAACTCGACAAGGAGTTTGAGGGCAAACTCAAGTGGGACGAAGATGAAACCTCAGAAGAAGCCGAGGGTCCTGAGGGTGGTAGTTCGTCGGGTAACACCAAGCGCCGTCGCTAATCTTACTTAGACTGTTGGCGGCGACGAAGCATGGCTAGGGCAGCAAAGGCTGTTCCTAGCACGATGGCCCAATCGCCATACTGTACCCAAGGAGTCTGAGGAAGGTCTTTGGGTTTCGCGATGATGGGTCCGGTAATTCCATAGCCGGCAAAATAAATGGTATCATTGGGTTGGCCCGATTGGGTTATCGCTTGGCTGAGTCCGGTCGCATTAATGCTGCCACTCCAGCCAGCGTTGCCGCAGCGCACGATGGGCAGGCCAGTGGAGGCGGCGAGTAGCGCAGAATGTGCGGCGTGTTGGTACGCGCCCGCTTCGCGTCCGTACCAAGCATCATTTGTCACCACGATCAGGAAGTCGGCCCCAGCGAGTGCGTGTTCGCGGGCTAGTTCAGGAAAAACATCTTCATAGCAAACCAATGCACCAGCTTGGAAAGTTTGGCCCATGCGATTGGTGATGGAGAGCAGGGAGGGGCTGTCGCCAGCCACGCAATCTTCCGCAATGGGGACGACTTTGCGAAGCGGCAAAACGTTCGCGAATGGAACGTATTCGCCGAAGGGTACTAAATGTCGTTTAGCGTAAATTGGTGACTGGATTCCGCGGCTGGTCACGACCGCCACGCCGTTGGTGTAACCATTTGAGCGTTTATCGATGGTGCCAATGACAAGCGTCGTATCGGTTTGTTGCGATAGCTCCGTCAACATTTGCACGTAACGATAATTATTAAGCGAAAGCGGTAGGGCGGCCTCGGGCCAAAGAATAAAATCCGGACGTTGACCTTGGCCATTAGGCTTGGCGGCTTGAGCAGTCAGCTGACTGATTGTTTGAATGTGATTTTCGAGGCGCAGAGAGTCCCACTTGGCGTTCGGATCAAAGTCGGTCTGTACGATGCCCACTGATAACGATGCAATGGGGCGATCGAGGCGGCTCTGAATATTATTTCCGAAAACCACGAAGCCTAAAAGTAAGGGTGAGAGCCCGAGGTAGAGTTCGGGGGTGAGTCGTGAAAGCCAGTCAGTTGTGCTGGCGGGCTTACTGATTTGTGTCGCACGTGCCAAGCGGACCATGCGAATAATCCAACTCGCAAACCCGAGGTTGATCATGACCAGTAGGGCCGAGAGTCCGTAAGGCCCAACCCACGAACAGAGGCTAAGTAAAACAGGGTTGGATTCCTGACTGGCGGAAAGCGGCAGCCAGCCGAAACCCGTTAGGAAGTTCCCGCGAATCCATTCGAGCGTGCCCCAGGCGCCAGCGATTCCAAGGAGCACAAGGCAGCGATCCAAAATTCCGGCGCCTTTAGTGGAAGGGAAAATCCAGCGAACGAGGAGAAGCCATCCGAATAAATAAAGTGCGCAGTAGGACGTTAAGAAAATAAGTCCGATATATCCCAGCGGCGGGTAGACGTGACGAAGCCAGATGAGTTGCGTTATCCAAAGCAGCCAGCTGCAGTAGAAGGCAGCGGTGCGCCAGATTTTAAAGGTCGGATTTTGAGTAGCGGCTAAGATCGCAGGTACGAGTGCGATGAAGGCAACGAACGGGTGACCAACGGGCGTGAATGAAAAGAATAGTAAGAAGGCCGTCAGTCCTATGCCCGCCCACGATTGGAAGTGTGCAGAGCAAAGGAGTGTCGTGCGACCAGTGGTCATTCTGAAGTCGGGGTCACTAACTCCCAGCCCTCATCGCGTACCATGGGCTCGGCTTTCTTCCATTTTAGTTCAAGCGTCTCTTCACCTTTGCGAATGCGGACAATATCGTTACGCCCAATCTTATTGGCGGCGCGGCGGAAAGGTTCAGCTTTGAGTTGTGTGCCTTCGGAGGCTGTCTCTTCGGTGGTGCCGGGTTCAGCCGGTCCGGTTGCGATGGCTTGCCCTTGCGAGGCGCGGATGGTGGCCTCGAGTGCTTCCATGGAAGCAGCGGTACGGAAAAGACCGGTACAAACTTCGGTACGAAGCTGACGCATGAGTTCTTCAAAGGCGCGATACGCTTCGGATTTATATTCGTTGAGTGGGTCTTTTTGGGCGTAGCCACGAAGGGAGACTGCGCGACGGAGTTCGTCCATCTCGGTGAGGTGGTTCTGCCAGTTGCGGTCGACCGAACGAATTAAAATATATTTCTCGATGTGCTGGAGCACTTCTTTGCTTTCGTGCTTCTCGCGGCTGGCGTGCAGTTCGGAAACTTTCTTCATCACAAACGCAGTCGCTAAGTCTCGATTTAGTGGAATGACTTCATCGGCGGTGAGGCGAATCGGGAAGGTGCTGACAAACCAGCTCACGAAGGCTTCGGCACCATTACGATCGGCGGTCGAAGTGTCGTCGGGGAAGGCGGTGTTTAAGCGGTCATCAATTTCTTCACCGATGATTTCGAGAATCGATTGACGGGAATTGGCTTCAGTCAGGGTGCGATTACGGAGGCTGTAAATGATGTGACGTTGGTGATTGAGGACGTCGTCGTATTGGAGGAGGCGTTTACGTTGAGAATAATTTTGTCCTTCAACGCGCTTCTGGGCAGTGCCAATTGAACGATTCAGCAAGGGGTGCTCCAGAGGCTCGCCTTCCTTGAAAGACTTTTCGAGCATTGAAGAGATGATGCCAGCGTTGGAGAAGAGACGCATCAGGTCGTCTTCGAGGGCGATGAGGAAGCGAGAAAGTCCGGGGTCACCTTGGCGTGAGCAACGCCCGCGCAGCTGACGGTCAACGCGACGGGATTCATGTCGCTCGGTGCCGAGAACGTAAAGGCCGCCGAGTTCGCGCACGCCATCGCCGAGGCGGATGTCGGTACCACGTCCGGCCATATTGGTCGCGATCGTGACCGCTTCTTTTTGTCCTGCTAATGCGACGATGTCCGCTTCATGTTCATGATTTTTAGCATTCAGCACTTTATGTGGAATGCGTGCAGTCGTGAGCATGCGACTTAAAGTTTCGGAGGCCTCGACTGAGGCGGTGCCCACGAGTACAGGCTGTCCGCGTTTGTGGGATTGTTTGATTTCGTTGACGGCGTAAGCGTATTTCTCGCGACGGGTCTTAAAGACAATATCGTTTTGATCGATGCGAATGCAGGGCTGGTTGGTAGGAATGGTTACCACTGTCAGGCCGTAGATTTCGTTAAACTCGGTGGCTTCGGTTTCCGCGGTGCCAGTCATGCCCGATAGTTTGCGGTACATGCGGAAGTAATTCTGGATCGTGATGGTGGCGTAGGTTTTATTTTCTTTCTCCATTGCCACACCTTCTTTTGCTTCGACCGCTTGGTGCAGTCCATCGCTCCAGCGTCGACCCGCCATAATGCGTCCCGTGTTTTCGTCGACGATGAGAACTTTGCCGTCTTGGACCACGTAGTGGCGGTCGCACTCGTAGAGGGCGAAGGCCTTAATGAGTTGGCCGATGGCGTGAATGTCTTCCGAGGCAAGGACGTAGGCTTGTTCGGCTTCGGTACGTAATTCGGCGCGACGCTCATGGGTAAGGGCCTCGTCCTTATCGAGTTCAACGTAACGAGTAGGGAGGTCGGGGAGAACGAACGCATCGGGATTGCCTGGGCGTAAAGTGTCGCGACCCAATTGGGTTAAGTCGGACTCGTGATCGCGCTCGCTGATGGAGAAGTAGAGACGCTCCTTCAAATGGTAGCGGCGGTCTTTCTCAACTTCGCTCGCCAAGATACCTTCGTGTTTCTCAAGTAATTTGCGCCAGCGCCCGCTTTCCATGAGGCGGGAAAAGGTTTTGTTGCGCGGCATGCCGTGAGCGGCGAGCCAGAGTTTATCGAGGGTGGCTTCGGAAGGCTCTTTGTTTTCAGAAACTTTGCTTAACTCGGCCTCAGCTTCGTTGATGAGGCGAGTGACGAGTTTGGTTTGGGCTTCGAAGAGTCCTTTAACATCATCCACTAAGCGAGGGAAGGGTGGCTCGCGTTCTTCGGTGACGGGACCGGAAATAATCAGCGGGGTGCGCGCTTCGTCGATCAGGATGGAGTCGATTTCGTCAACGATACAGTAGTAGTGGTCGCGTTGGACTTGTTCATTAGCGCTTAGGGCCATGCCGTTATCGCGTAAGTAATCGAAGCCGAATTCTGAGGCGGTGCCGTAGGTGATGTCGCAACGGTAGGCCGCTTGGCGGTCTTCGTTGCTCATTTGATTTTGGATACAGCCAACGGTTAGTCCGAGCCAGCGGTAGAGGTGACCCATCCATTCGGAGTCACGTCGGGCGAGGTAATCGTTGACGGTGACGAGCTGGCAATTTTTTCCGGTGAGGGCGTTTAAGTAAAGCGGCAGGGTGGCGACCAAGGTCTTGCCTTCACCGGTGGCCATCTCGGCGATTTTGTTTTGGTGCAGGGCGATGCCGCCGATGAGTTGCACGTCGAAGTGTACCATGTTCCAGGTCTGCTCATGTTCACAGACGGTGGCGGTGGTGCCTTGGAGTCGGCGTGCGGTGTTTTTAACGACCGCAAACGCTTCGGGTAAAAGGGAGTCGAGGGTCTCACCTCGTGCGAGCCGCGCTTTGAACTCGGCGGTCTTGCCTTGGATTTGAGCGTCGGTGAGTTTCTGATACGTTAACTCGATTGCATTGATGCGTGCGACGATGGGGCGACATTTGCGGAGGAATCTCCGATTATGGCTACCGGCAAAGAGCTTGATGAGGCTTAGAAACATGGGTTCTGACGCGAGGTGTAGCAAACCACCTCGGTTAAGTGTGAGTCAAAGCCCAAATCGAATCATTTGCCCTATTTCTTGGGAAATTGTTTAAATTTTAATTAATCTCAGTGTGTTCGGGATAATCGCTGGCAAATGGACTTAAGAACATAGACGGCTCCCGGGATGAACGTTAATTTTCCGCCTTGCCGTTGGCGGAGAGACTCCAAGATGGGGTTATTCCCTATGGCTGAAAATGTCTTAATTTTAGGTACGGGCTGCGCTGGCCTGACCGCCGCAATTTACGCTGCACGTGCAGGGCTCAGTCCTTTGGTGCTCGAAGGTGGCCAACCCGGTGGACAATTAACCACCACCTCCGAAGTCGAAAATTTTCCCGGCTTCGTGCATGGCGTCGACGGCAATGAATTGATCACGAATATGAAAGCACAAGCGGAGCGTTTCGGTGCACGCTTTGCCTGGGATCGTATCGACTCGGTTGATTTTTCTGGTTCAGTCAAAAAACTTGTTGGCGGTGAAGCGACTTATGAAGCCAAGGCGGTCATCATCGCCACCGGTGCTTCACCTCGGTTGATTGGTATTCCTGGAGAAAAAGAATATTACGGCGGTAATGGGGTGACGACTTGTGCGACTTGTGATGGTGCATTTTATCGTGATGTGCCCGTGGTCGTAGTCGGCGGTGGCGACTCCGCTTGTGAAGAGGCTTTGTTCCTTACGCGCTTTGCTTCGAAAGTAATTTTAGTACACCGTCGCGATAAATTCCGTGCCTCCGAAATCATGGTGCAGCGCGTCAAGGCTCACGAAAAAATTGAACTCGCGCTAAACTGTGCGCCCCTCGAGGTGCTCGGCGGCGCCGACGGCAAGGTGCACAGCTTGCGGGTGCAAGAGGCCTCGGGAAAAACCCGTGATATCGCCTGTAAGTGCGTGTTTATTGCGATTGGTCACATACCTAATTCGAAGGCCTTTACGCCCGCCTTAAAGGTCGACGAAAACGGCTATTTCATTGCGGAAGATAACACCGTGAGCACGAATGTCCCTGGTGTCTTTGTTGCCGGCGATTGTGCGGATCACGTGTACCGACAAGCCATTACCGCTGCGGGCATGGGATGCCGTGCGGCGATTGAAGCCGAGCGTTGGTTGGCCGGACTGTAAGCCTTACTTCGTCAGAATTTCCATCGCCGATTTCTTCTGCGGAATGAACGGAAGAACGTGTTCGGTGTAGGGAACGACGACGTCGAGTAGGTAGGGTCCGTCGTGCGCGAGCATTTCGCGAATGGCGTCACGTAACTCTTCGCGCTTGATGACTTGACGTGCCTTGATGCCAAAGCCGTTAGCAATCTTTACAAAATCAGGATAGAGGCCGCCGGGATTATCGGGGCTACCAATATTGGATGCATCACCTAAGACGGTGTGACCGCGCACGCCGGCGTAGAAGCGGTCTTCCCATTGTACGACCATGCCCAAGTGTTGATTGTTGAGGAGCATGACCTTCGCGTTGATCTTCTCAATTTTCATGCATGCCAATTCTTGAATGTTCATCAGGAATGACCCGTCACCGTCGATATCGATGACTTGTTTCTTGGGGCAAGCGACTTTGGCGCCAATCGCCGCAGGTAGGCCAAAGCCCATGGTACCAGCACCTAATGAACTAATGAACGTGCGTGGTTTGTTGAATTGATAGTACTGCGGGGCCCACATTTGGTGTTGGCCCACGCCGGTGGAAATAATCGCCTCACCCTTGGTTTCTTTGAAGAGCACTTCAATCGCCTCTTGAGGCAGGATGTGCTTTGAGCCTTTGCGGTCGTAGCTAAAGGGGTAGGGGTGTTGTTTTTTCCAGCCGTTAATGGTCGTGTACCATTTCTTAAGGTTGGGCTTCTTGAACCCCTTCTTGGCCAAGGCGCAAAGGCGGCGCAGCGCATATTTCACGTCGGAGTGAATCGGGTAATCGGCAAATTTATTTTTGTGGTGTTCGGAGCGATCGATATCCACGTGCACGATGGTCGCATCGGGGGCAAACTTTTCGATGGCACCGGTGATGCGGTCATCAAAGCGTGCGCCGAGGACGATGAGTAAGTCGCTCTTACATACGGCCCAATTGCCGGCGACCGTGCCGTGCATGCCGTACCAGTAAAGTGATTGTGGGTGATCCGAAGGGAAAGCTCCGATGCCCATTAAAGTGCACGCAACAGGAATCCCGGTGGCTTTCGCAAAATCCATTAATTCTTTTTCGGCATGGGCGGAAGGAATGCCCCCGCCGATGTAGAGTACTGGCTGCTTGGCCT
>CAIVVQ010000045.1 GCA_903909465.1 uncultured Opitutia bacterium
TAGTCGGGGTTATTTTAAATAAAGTTCTACCCGATAAAATTGAATTCATTCGTGACTTCGCCGGGCGAGGTTTAAAGAAACTGGGCGTGCCACTCTTGGGCGTAGTTCCCCTCCAAGAAACGCTCGTCTACCCCAACCTCGATCAAGTTGCCGACGAAACGCGTGCTCGCTGGATTCACCAGCCCAGCGGACTTCGCCGCGTGCGTCGCGTGGTCATCGGTGCCATGTCCGGCCGACGTGCCGCCGAATATTTAAAAGTAAATGGTACCCTTGTGATTGTCCCAGGCGACCGCGAAGACCTACTCGACGCCTTTATTCAAGGCGGAGGTGCTCAATCGCTCTCGGGTATCATCCTCTCGAATGGCTTACTGCCTAATGATTATATCATGCGTCGTCTCACCGAGGCGGGTATTCCCGTTGCCGCCGTGGAAGCTGAATCATTTGCCGTCACCGCTCGTATTAATAATATGACGGTTAAGACCATGCGTCAGGATGCGGACAAGATTCCGATTATTGAAAAGATGATTCGTGAGTCGGTTGATATCGGTGCGCTCTTAAAAGCCATTAAGTAAGGGCTTACCCCTGAGCAATCTGGCTCAGCGTAAGGCACTTGTGAGGCCATCGCTCGCACCGTGCTGTGGTGTATGTTTGCCACGCTCAAATCCGCCGCCTTGGTGGGCGTTGAAGCCGTTTTAGTTGAAGTCGAAGTCAACACCGGCGAACACGGCGAACTTTCGCTCGAAATCGTGGGACTGCCCGACAAAGGCGTGAAGGAATCGGAAGACCGCGTTCTCGCCGCCCTACATAACACGGGACTTCGCGGCTACGAAACCAAGACGACCATCAACCTCGCCCCGGGCGACCTGCGCAAAGAGGGAACGATGTACGATTTGCCGATCGCGATCGGCATGGCCGCCGCCACCAGCCAGATTATTAAGACCAACCTTTGCCACTACCTCATCGCCGGTGAATTAGGACTCAACGGCGGCACTCGACCCATCAAGGGCGGCGTGGCTATTGCCCTACTCGCCCAGAAGCTCGGACTCAAAGGCGTCATCCTTCCCCGCCCCTCCGCGGAAGACGCCGCCTTAGTGCACGGTATTGCTGCGATTCCGGTCGACAGCCTCGATGGCGCGATACGTTTTTTAGGTGGTGAGAAAAATGTCGTTCCACTCACCGCCATTAATCCCTCGCCCGATTCTGCGACTGTCGCTGGCGGCGTTGATTTCTCCGAAGTAAAAGGCCAAATCAAAGTCCGCCGGGCGGTAGAAGTCGCGGCGGCAGGCGGTCATAATATTCTTATTATCGGCCCGCCTGGCTCGGGAAAATCACTCATCGCGAAACGCATTCCGACCATCTTGCCTACACCCGTTGTGGCCGAGTTTCTAGAAATCCTATCCGTGCATTCGGCCGCGGGCATGCCGATTAAAGAGATTACAAAAAACTGGCAGCGTCCCTTTCGGGCTCCACACCACACGATTAGTGATATCGGACTGATTGGTGGCGGTGCGATTCCTGGCCCCGGTGAAGTTTCACTCGCACATCTCGGTGTTCTTTTCCTCGACGAACTCCCGGA
>CAIVVQ010000046.1 GCA_903909465.1 uncultured Opitutia bacterium
GTGGCCCCAGGCTCCACTCTCCGCGGCCGCCATGACCGCCGTGCTCGGCGCGCCTGCCTTCGTATGGATTGCCTCCCGTCAAAATGACTGACCGCCTTTTACATTGCAGCGACCTAACGCTTCAGCGCGGCACACAACGCATACTCGCGTCCGTCGGCCTTTCAATCCACGCAGGTGAATGCGTGGCACTCGTCGGCGCAAATGGCGCGGGTAAAACCAGTTTACTGAAATGCTTAATTGGACTTTTTTCAAATGCAGAAGGTGATATTATTTTAAGCGGCCTAGACCCGCGCAACGAATTACCCAAAGACCTGTCGTCGCATTACGCCTACGTCCCGCAATCGCCTCACTCTGCCTGGGATTACACCGTGGAGGAGCTGTCACACCTTTCGCCCTGTGGCGAAAAATACCTCTACTGGATTGAGCGCTTCGCACTCACCCCCAAGCTGCATCATAAACTTTCGAAGCTTTCGGGCGGAGAACGCAAAGCTGCCCACCTCTGCCTCAGTTTAAGCGTTATTAAAAATCCACACGGCAAAGTTCTTCTACTCGATGAGCCGACAGCCTCGCTGGATATTTGTCGGACGGAAATTCTTTCCGCCGTCGTCCGCGAGTTGAGTCAACAGGGCGCGGCGGTACTTGTAGCGACACACGACCTGGCTTTTGCCCGACAGTGTCAGCGAGTAATTACTCTTAAATACGGGCGTGTCCTTGCCGATGGTGCTGCAGCTACAACGCTGAGCCCCGATATCATCCGCGACGTTTGGGGCTTTTCTTCGACTTCCGCTTAAGCGTTCGCGGCTTCACGTCGGTTGCGACCGACAGTAATCCCGCACGAGCCGAGGCAAAGAGGTACTGCTGCGCGAGTCCAGCCGACGCACCAAAGTGTGTCTTTCCGAATTCCGCCAGTTGCTCAGGTTTCCATCTTTTTAATTGATACGCACTGGCCAGTGCCTGCACCACCCACGTGTCGACCGGGAAACTTTCCAGTCGACCGAATCCAAAGAGTGCCACACACGACGCAACCTTCGGCCCGACGCCTGGTAATTTTTGCAACTCGACTAATAATTCAGTGGTGGAAAGTTTCTGCATCTCATCCACCCAATGAGGGCGAGCTTCTAACCGCTGTGCCGTACCCCGAATAAAAGCCGCTCGGTAACCCAAGGCACAGGCTTTTAATTCCGCGTCCGTCGCCCTCGCCAATCGCGCCCACGTCGGCATCGCATAATAATCGTCGACGATATGTTCGCCCATCGTGCGCGCCAAAGTCGCCACCATTAGCTTAATTTGGATAATTCGCTTATTCGAGCTGCACAAAAAACCAATTAAGGTCTCGTGCGGGTCGTGTCGCAAAATTCTTAATCCTGAGAAATTTTTAATGGCCGATGCTAAAACCTTATCCGAACGCCAGGGCAATTGATCCACGGCCAAGGCCTGCTTTCCCTCAGCGTCGAAATACGAACGCAACATTCTCCCCGCATCGACTTGCTTCTCCCATCCTCGCCAATCCAACCCACCTCGCGCGGCACGCACCTCAATCAAGCAACTGCCCAAAACGCCGCGCCAGATATCATCCGGCAAACCCTGCCAACGAAAGGACTGTCCTCCATCTAATTGTTCTTGAAGGAGCTTAGGTGAGATTTCTTCGGCTAAAGGCAAGTGGCGCCACTCTGTCCAAACCAACGAGGGCATTGGATTAGCGGGCTTCTAATTCCGAACGCGCTCCCCAAAGGAAACTGTGCTCCGATGCTAAGACTTTTCCTTTGGCGTCCAAGACTGTCAGGCGCCAAGCAATCGGCACCCAATTACCTGAACCCGCATCTTTACCCGTCAGACCAATAGCGTATTCGCCTAAAGGAAACTTCGGACGAAGGGCTAAGGAAAAATCGTAACGCTCGGGCGCTTCGCCTTCGGCGCGCACCACTTCTAACACTAAACGAGAATCCACGGGCGGACTGAAACTCAGTTTAGAATAAAAATAATAACCCGCGCGCTCATTTTCCGTAGTGCGGAAAACGATATCCTGTCCGTGACTTTCTTTCGCGTAAAATGCCTCCGAGGCCCGCGCCACATCATCGACCGATCGACGCTTAGGGTGGATATAAGAAATCCCAGGTCGCTCGACGACCGATGGCGGAGGGGAATCACAACCGACCATCAGCAAAGCCACGAGGCCCGCTAACTGCCAAGTTATGCCACCCCGTAGGCTCACTTCTTGGACTTCTTCTTGCTCGCCGCAGAGCGGGCAAGCTTGATGCGCTCTTTCTTGCGCTGATTGTAAGCACGAAGGCGGCGGCGTTTGATAACTTTGTTGGATTGCTGACCCATAGTACCGCCCATCCTCACCCAACCGCCACGATGGTCAAGGAGAAGGTGTTCCCCCGCTTTAGGGGGCGAACAGAGCCCTTTCTGGCTGCCTGGGTAGGGATCGAACCTACGACCAAGTGATTAACAGTCACCTGCTCTACCGCTGAGCTACCAGGCAGTGCGAAAGGACTCTAATCAAGGCA
>CAIVVQ010000047.1 GCA_903909465.1 uncultured Opitutia bacterium
CCCGCTCGACTGAACGATAATTTTATTTTTAAAGATACGTGAGAGTCGCGCTTGGATTTCGCCTTGGACGGTGCGGACGTCGTTTTGAATCTGCCAGCCCATGTAATCGGTGCCATCATAGGCAACGGTGATTAAAAACCTCTCTGGCGTGAGGTCGGTCTTGGTCTTCGACTTAGCCATTAGGAGTTTTGTCCAATCCCACGGCTGTTAAAGAAATCCTGGAGTAGAACGGCAGCGGCACGCGAATCGCGTTCGCCAGATTTGGTTTGATCTTGGCGTTCTTTAGGTGAGCGAGGTTTTTTCTGTGCGCTCAAACTATCGGCCGCTTGGCTGGTGAGACCTTCATCGATGAGATCGATGGGGAGGTGGAAGCGCTGGGTGAGTTCGAGGGCAAAGGCATCGACCTCGAGGCAGCGTTTAGTTTTTTCACCATCTAGCGAGAGTGGGTAACCGAGGACGAGGTGAGTGACACGGAGGCGAGTGATTTCCTGGGCGATGTGGGCAAAGCGTTGTGCGGGATCTTCGGCGGTCGCGGCGGGCAGGGGAAAGGCAAAGCCGAGTGCATCGCCATGGCTGAGGCCAATGCGTTTGGAGCCGTAATCGATGCCAAGGTAGACGGATGCCACGGTGAGAAAGTGTGAAGAGTTAAGGAGGTTTTCAATACCTGCTTTCGGGTGGGTTTGACAGTTGGGGTCGCATGGGCTGGATTAGGGGCATGTCGACCGACGGTCAGTTAACTGAACTAGAACGTGCATTATATGCCCGACAGATTCGACTGCCTGGCGTTGGGGAGGGCGGCCAGTTGAAGATTAAGGGTGCCAAGGTGTTGCTGATTGGTGCGGGAGGGCTGGGTTCGCCGGCAGCAATGTATTTGGCGGCGGCGGGTGTCGGCGTGATGGGTATCGCGGATCCCGATAAGGTGGAGCTGAATAATTTACACCGTCAGATTATCCATGGCTTCGACACCCAAGGTTTGCCGAAAACGATTTCGGCGGCGGAGGCCTTGGCGGAAATTAATCCCGGGCTAAAAATTATTTTACATCCAGAGGGCATCACGACGACTAACGCGATGGAGTTAGTGTCGCGTTACGATCTGGTGCTCGATGGGGCTGACAATTTCTCAACGAGATACTTGGTGGCCGATGCCTGTGTGCTGGCGAAGAAGCCTCTGGTGCATGGCAGCGTTTTACAGGGCGCTGGGCAGGTGGGCGTGTTTGTCCCAGAGGCAGGATGTTACCGCTGTGTTTACCCTACGATGCCAAAGGCGAGTGATGTACCCACGTGTGCCGAAGGCGGCGTAGTGGGTGCAACGTGTGGGGTGATTGGCTCTTGGATGGCCTCAGAGGCGATTGCAATTATTCTGGGTCAGAGCACCCAGTCGCGATTGTTGATCGTGGATGTCATGGCCGGCAGTTCGCGTGTCGTGCAACTAGAGTCTGCCAATGAATGTCCCGCTTGTGGTGAACACCCCGAGATTCATTCGATTGAGCCTGCGATTTATATTTCCGACGACTGTGCCATTTCCATTCCGACGATAAATCAATACCCGCTTGAGGTTTCCATTGAGGATGCCGCGAAACTTTTATCGGCTGCGAAGCCTCCAGTGTTGATTGATGTGCGCGAGCCTAGGGAGTGGGATACCTGTCGTATCCCGCAGGCAAAGTTAATTCCGATGGGTGAGGTGCCAGCGCGTTTGTCGGAAATTCCGCAGGATGTGCCTGTGTTGGTGCAGTGTCACCACGGCGGCCGGAGCTTGCGTGTGACTCAATTTTTACGATCCAAAGGGTATACGAAAGTGAGCAATATTATGGGCGGGATTGAGGCTTGGTCGCTCAAGATCGATAAAACCGTCGCTCGTTATTAAATCAGTCGAGGCTTGCCGATGGCAAAAACTCGACCTTTATTAAGTTAATTATGAAGCGCTTCGCCTTACTCCTTCTTCCTGCCGCATTTTTAGTCGGCTGTGGTCCTTCTAAGATGCCCTCTGATTTCTCCGGTAACCTCAGTGGTTCGGGTATGGAATCGCGCGGTTCTGGTTTCAGTTCGATGGCGGAAGCCATTCGTTCGGGCAACATTCCCCCTGAAGCGATTTTAACAACCGTCTATTTTGATTTCGATAAGTACACCGTAGACGCCAAGGAGCGTAGCAAACTTGATGGTATCGCTGGTCGCGCCAAAAATACTAAACTTATTATTGCCGGTTACACTGACCAATCGGGTACCGAAGAATACAATTTAGGCCTTTCTGATCGTCGTGCGCAATCGGTACGCGAATATTTAGTTCGTTTGGGAAGCACACAGACCAACGTCGAAGTCTTAGCCCTGGGTGAGCAAAATGCGAATCAGAGTGCTGCGACACGCGAAGCGATGGGTGCCGATCGTAAAGCCATTGTTGTTGATGCGAATTATGCTGGTCCAGTGGCCCGTCCGACCAATCGCCAGCTTTCGGCTCCCGCGAATCAGTCCGGCGCTCCCGCTCCAGTCTCTGCGCTCTAATTTTAGATTAGAGATTATAAAACCCGCCCGGCAACGTGCGGGTTTTTTTATGGCAGGCTTGTCAGTAAGTAGCCGATGGTCGTCACGAAAATAATGAGGGCGACGAGTCGACCCAGGAAACGTTGCTTAGGCGTACGATGCAGGGCGCCCCAGTGTCCCAGAATCCAGCATGCGACGGCGATCAAGATGAGTCCAAGGGATGCATCGCGTAGCCAGCTGGCGTCGTCGACTAAGGCGTAGAGCACCCAGAGGAGGTAGATGGCGTAGGCGAAGAGCGGGAAGGACATTACTTGCTTCAGCGTTTCCATCCAGGCGCCGGGTTTAGGTAGGAGGCGGGTTAATTTCGGGAAGAGCGATAGCGTTAAGTACGGCGTGGCCATTCCGAGTCCGATGATGAAAAAGAAGAGTAATGTTTCAGGTGTGGTGCGTGAAGATTCGAGGGCGAAGCCAAGGGCCGCACCCAGTCCTGGTGCAGTGCAGGGTGTGGCAACGGCCGTTGCGAGCATGCCTGAGAGAAGGGCGCCAGTGGAGGTGGCACGATTCTCGATCTGCCCGGCGCGTCCTGCGAGGCTAGTGCCAATTTCAAAAACACCGACGAGGCTGAGCCCGAGCGTGATCATAAGAATGCATGTCAGCAGGACGAAGCCAGGTGACTGCATTTGGAAACCCCAGCCGATAGAATTGCCGCTGGATTTTAAGGCGACGATGAGCAGGGCAAGTGATAAGA
>CAIVVQ010000048.1 GCA_903909465.1 uncultured Opitutia bacterium
GCACGGACGCCGCGGAGCGACGTCCCTACCCGATACACGTGCACGACGCAGTCGTGCCCCTACCCAAATAAAAAACCCACCGGTGAGGGTGGGCTTTTATATTCCTCTCTAAGATTAACTTAGAGGGGGCGGTGGTCGGGTGCCGAGGAGTTATCGAAGAGGTTAGTCTTAGCTTTCAGGCGAATGTTTTCTTCAAGCAGGGCTTCGTTAGCCTTGGTGGCTTCGCGAGCAGTAGCTGAAACGGTTTCGAGTTCAGCTTCGAGTTTGGTGGCTTTTTCGGTTTGAACTTGGAGTTCGGAGCCATCACGGGCACGGCCGAGGTCCGCCGTCAATTCGGCGATGCGTGCGGCTGATTCGGATCGAGCTTTTTCAAGCTCAGCAATTTTAGTTTTATTTTTAGCAATCTCGGCATTGGCGGCTTCGAGGCCAGCAACGGAGTTCTTATAGGCGTCGAGTTTTTCGGCGGCGGCTTTCGCTTTGATTTCGGAATCAGAGGAGCGGCGATCGGCGGCGGCGACCTTGGCGCTCATTTCGCGGATTTGTTCAATGGTCTCTTTTTTGACGCGGTCACTCGCATCAGCGGCGTCTGATTCGGTAACGAGGCTAACGGCGGTGACGCCGGCAAGGGCGGCTACTAGGAGGCTTAGAATGATGGTAATAGGCTTCATGACGGGTGGGGGTCCGATAGTTTTGTCAGAAGCCTAAAAGAGGGTCAAGCCCCTACCCAGCCTTACGACAGGCGGTTTTTGTAATCAGCGTACCCAAACTTCTTTATCACCTGAATCTGCCCCGTGCTCGGCTCGAAGCTCGCGATGGCTGGCAGAGGGACGCCGTTGAAGGTCGTATTTTTAACAAAGGTATAGTGCGACATGTCCATGAAGGCCAAGCGTTGTCCAATCTTGAGGGGCTGGGCGAAAGAGTAGTCGCCGATGACATCGCCCGCGAGGCAGGTGACGCTACCGAGTCGGTAGGTGTGCTTAAGTTTACCTGGCATGTCGGCTCCAAGGATATCGGCCCGGTAGGGCATCTCTAAGGTGTCGGGCATGTGGTTCGTCGCCGACACGTCGATGATGGCGATGTCCATGTCGTTACGAACGATGTCGAGTACAGTGCCAACGAGGACGCCGGTGCCGATGCCAACGGCTTCGCCAGGCTCGAGGTAGATTTGAATATGCTCACCCCACTTGGCGCGGAAGCGAGTAATGATTTTAACGAGGAGGTCGAGGTCGTAGCCGGGGCGAGTAATGTGGTGACCGCCCCCGAAATTCACCCATTTCATTTTGGGAATGAATTCACCAAACTTTGCTTCGAAGGCCGCGACGGTGCGCTCGAGTACATCGGCTCCTTGTTGGCACATTGTATGGAAGTGTAATCCTTCTAGCCCATCTAGGTCGGCGGCCGATTTAATTTCAGAACGCAGGGTGCCTAAGCGCGAGCCAGCGGCACAGGGATTATAGAGGGCGACTTCTACCTCGGCGTGTTCGGGGTTAACGCGCAGGCCAAAAGAAACTTTGCGCCCGGATGATTGGGCTGCGGCACGGTGGTGCTGCCACTGTGTCAGTGAATTAAATGAGATATGATCGGCCACCCGGAGCAGTTGGACGAATTCGTCGTCTTTGAACGCGGGCGAGTAGGCGTGCACTTCGCCGTCAAATTCTTCGCGTCCGAGCAGCGCTTCGTTGATGCCGCTGGCGGTGGTGCCGACTAAATATTTCCTGATTAATTTTGCTTCGCTGAATTGGGCGAAGCCTTTGAGGGCCAAAATAATTTTGGCACCCGAGCGATCCATCACCGAGCGTAACGTGCGCAAGTTGTTTTCGAGCAGTCCGCGGTGGAGCACGTGACAGGGGCTTGGAACCTGGTTCAGGTCGATTTTCTCGAAAGCTTCGGTGAGGGCGTCGGACACGTTCGAAAAATTGCGAGAGTCGGCTGAAGGTGCAAATGAAAAGCCCGCTTGGGGCGGGCTTTTCGGTGGAGCTTGGACTCGGATCAAACGGGTAGCTCTTGAACTTGCCAGGGGAGGCCTCGCTTATTGAGTTCTTCCATGAAGGGATCGGGGTCACATTCTTCCATGTTCCAGACGCCAGGCTTGAGCCACTTGCCGGAGGCTAGCATCGCGCCGCCGATGGACGCAGGAACGCCCGTGGTGTAGCTGATGGCCTGAGATTTAACTTCGGCGTAACACTCTTGGTGGTCACAGACATTATAGATGAATACCTTGCGGGGTTTGCCGTTCTTGGTGCCGGTGATTTCGCAGCCGATGCAAGTCTTACCCTTGGTGCGTGGGCCGAGCGAAGCGGGGTCGGGCAGAAGTGCCTTCAAGAATTGAATTGGCACAATGGAATGACCTTGGAATTCGATGGGGTCGATGCGGGTCATGCCGACATTTTGGAGTACCTTCAGGTGATTAAGGTAATTGTCCGAGAAGGTCATGAAGAAGCGAATGCGCTTCAGTCCCTTGATGTTCTTCGCGAGGGATTCTAATTCTTCGTGGAAGAGTAGGTAGCTGGGCTTAGGGCCGAGTACTGGATAATTGTAATCGACGCGCAGCTTGGGGTCGAGCGGCTCGGTTTCCTTCCATTCGCCATTTTCCCAGAAGCGACCGCGTTGGGTGATTTCGCGAATATTAATTTCGGGATTAAAATTAGTGGCGAACGGGTGGCCGTGGTCGCCTGCATTTGCGTCCATGATATCAATCGTATCAATGGTATCGAAGAGGTGTTTTTGCGCGTAGGCACAGAAGACATTAGTCACACCAGGGTCGAAGCCCGAACCGAGCAATGCCATGAGTCCGGCTTTTTCAAAACGCTCGCGGTACGCCCACTGCCAAGAGTATTCAAATTTAGCGAGGTGGGGTGGTTCGTAATTGGCGGTATCGACGTAGTGAATGCCGGCGTGCAAGCAGGCATCCATCAGCGGAAGGTCTTGATAGGGGAGGGCGACGTTGATCAGGAGGTCGGC
>CAIVVQ010000049.1 GCA_903909465.1 uncultured Opitutia bacterium
GAGAATCAAAACTACCCTGAGCTCTTCCCGGTGAGTGAATTAGTGATTCAAGGTATTGCGAAGTCGGTCGTTCGCCCGCTCTGATTCACTGCTTCCTCAGTACTAAAATAATATCCGAATAAGCGTCGTTCAACCGACGCTTATTTTTTATATTATAATGAAAGTCGTGACAGGCAATCAGGTCGAGCGATGGTACCTTCGCTAAAAGCGACTTAAGTTCGGCCGCCGAGTAAGTCCGGAAATCCCAATGCGTTTCCTCAACGCGGGTCTTGCCGTTTTCGGTAATCGTCATGCAGGTGCGCATGGCTTCAGTGCGGGCTTTACGCTTAGCGGGAGCGGACCAGGTTTCACTACAGACCTTAACGCCCGACCGACGGTTGACCCATTTTTCATAATCCGCCGGATTACTCGCATAGTCGGTTAAATGTAAGCCGATGAAACAGAGTCCGCCCGATCGCAGCGCCTTCGAAAAGCCGCGCAAGGCAGCGACCGCATCCTTCTCTTTTAATAAATACTTAAACGTGCTCACAAAACAATGCGCGAGGTCGTACTCACCCATGTCAGGGGCTTTAAAATTTTGCAACGAATCGCACCACACCTGGGCGGGTAGTTTTAATTTGCGAACGCGCTTCTGGGCGTAAGCGACTTGGTTGATATTTAAATCGAAGCCGTGCACGTCGTGTCCGAGCTGAGCAAGGGATTCAACCAATCGACCCGAGCCACAAGCAGGCTCCAGCACCTTCCAACGCCGCGCGAAGCCAACTCCATATTTCTTGATGGCCGCACGCAGAAAGCGCGTCTCACGCTGGGTGTAATCTTCGTACACCATGTCGTAATACAACGGGGAGTCATACCACGCTGTGGCTGACCGAGGGGTGACTGCGGTAGTCATTCTTTACTTATAAATCTCCCCGCCTTGTTCTTTGAACTCTTTGGCCTTATCCGCCATCCCCTTCGCCAAAGCGGCTTCTTCGGAGAGACCCTGCTCATCGGCAAACTTTCGGATGTCATCTGAAATTCGCATCGAACAGAAATTAGGCCCACACATCGAACAGAAGTGCGCGGTCTTGGCTGAATCTTGCGGCAGCGTTTCGTCGTGGTACTCCTGCGCACGTTCGGGATCGAGGGCCAAAGCGAATTGATCTTCCCATCGGAATTCAAAACGTGCCTTCGACAAAGCATTGTCACGTCGCTGCGCTGCCGGGTGGCCCTTAGCCAAGTCGGCCGCGTGGGCCGCAATCTTGTATGCAATCACGCCCTCGCGAACGTCATTCTTATTAGGCAGACCCAAGTGTTCCTTTGGCGTGACATAACAAAGCATCGCTGTGCCATACCAACCAATCATCGCGGCGCCGATAGCGGAGGTGATGTGATCATAACCAGGGGCAATATCAGTCGTGAGTGGCCCGAGCGTGTAAAACGGCGCCTCGTGACACCACTCCAACTGCTTATCCATATTTTCCTTAATCATGTGCATCGGTACGTGTCCGGGACCTTCACACATGACCTGCACGCCGCGCTCCCATGCGCGTGTCGTTAATTCACCTTGGGTTTTTAATTCTGCAAATTGGGCTTCGTCATTGGCATCGGCAATCGACCCCGGACGTAAGCCATCACCGATGGAGAAACTCACATCGTAGGCCGCCATGATATCGCAAATATCATCCCAATGCGTGTAGAGGAAATTTTCTTTATGATGTGAGAGACACCACTTCGCTAAGATAGAGCCACCACGGGAAACAATACCCGTGACCCGACGCGCGGTCATTGGGATGTAAGCCAGTCGCACGCCAGCATGGATGGTAAAGTAATCCACGCCCTGCTCCGCCTGTTCAATTAAGGTGTCGCGAAACACTTCCCAGGTCAGGTCCTCGGCTCGCCCATTCACCTTTTCCAGTGCCTGGTAAATCGGCACCGTGCCCACAGGCACCGGACAGTTCCGCAATATCCATTCACGCGTTTGGTGAATATTTTTCCCGGTCGAAAGGTCCATCAAGGTGTCGCCACCCCATTTAATCGACCAGCGCATCTTTTCCACTTCTTCCTCAATCGAAGACGCCACCGCCGAGTTACCAATGTTTGTATTAATTTTTACTAAGAAGTTTCGGCCGATAATCATCGGCTCTAATTCGGGGTGATTAATATTGGCCGGAATGATCGCACGACCACGCGCCACTTCATCGCGCACAAACTCGGGGGTGATTTCTTTGGGGATGGTGGCACCGAATGACATCCCGGGGTGCTGAAAACCTAACGCATGACGGGGCAACGCACCGGCCTCTTTCGCTTCGTGTAACTTCATGTTCTCACGAATGGCGATGTATTCCATCTCCGGCGTGATGATTCCACGCTTAGCATAAGCCAACTGTGTCGGACGTTGTCCGGGTTTACCTTTGTAAACCTTGCGGTCGGCTCGATTGAATTGAACCATCCGATTGCGTGAGGTCGCACGTTGGGCGGTTTCGGCATGCTTCCACGAAAGGTAACCATCATCTTCGGGCTTTAGCTCCCGACCGCTCACCGCCTCCACATCGCCACGTTCCAAAATCCAATTCAGCCGCACTGACGGCAGGCCCAACTCCACATCGTGGTGAAACGATGTGTCACCCCACGGACCCGAGGTATCGTAAACACGCATCGATTCATTCGGAACCAGCGTGCCATCGGGCCGACGGGTGGGCGCGAGTTGAATCTCGCGCATCGGCACTTGAATGTCGGGCCGCGAGCCCGTCAGGAAAACGCGCGCAGACTTAGGGAATGGAGAAGTTTTGTCGGAGACCATGTGAGTCAGAGTTGTTTGGATTATAAAAATAGAAGTAAGCAGCCATCAGCCCGAACGGGTGCAGACAGACGCAAGAGGTGAAAACTAAAACAATCCACTTCCTACGGCGCTGCGCGCATCAGGTACAAGGGTTCGAGGCGACAGCCTCATCTCAGTCCGTTAGCGGACTCCCCTGGGAAAAAGCTACAAGGAACCCCGTCATCAAAAGTCAGTTTACGGCCAATGCAACGAGATTGAGCAAATTCCGCTCAACCAAGCGTGCAGCGTGCAACCGATTAAACGCGGTTCGTTGAAAGCTGAGCGCGGAGGTACTCGACGGTGCGGCGGACGTTGGCGTCCACTTCCATCTGATTTCCAACCGTCTTACGGGCGTGAATCACGGTGCCGTGGTCGCGACCACCAAAGGCCTGACCAATCGAAACCAGCGACATACCGGTCAATTGTGTGCAAAGGTACATGGCCACTTGACGGGGGAAGGCGATATTCTGCATGCGGCGCTTAGAGGTCATGTCCGACATCTGAATGCGGTAGTGCTCGGCGACTTTACGCTGAATGACTTCGGAGGTCAGGGTGTGGCTGGCTTCTTCAACTAAAATGTCGTGCAAGAGCTTCTCCACTTGAGTCAACTCGAGCGGCTTACGGGTCATGCCGGTAAGACCGAAGATACGGGTGATCGCACCTTCGAGGTTGCGAACGTTACGGGCAATGCGCGACGCAATGAATTCGGCAATTTCTGGAGCCAATTCCAGACCACGCGCCGAAGCCTTCTTGCGTAAGATCGCAATGCGGGTCTCAAGACCAGGGGCTTGAATGGAAGCAACCATACCCCACTGGAAGCGTGATACGAGGCGCTCAGAAAGCTTAGCAATTTCCGAAGCCGGACGATCACTGGTCAACACGACCTGCTTATGGTTATTGTGCAATTCGTTAAAGGTGTGGAAGAACTCCTCTTGCGTGGTGTCTTTGCCAGCTAAGAAATGAATGTCGTCGATCAGCAATAAATCTAATTCGCGGTAACGACGGCGGAAGGCGTTGATGCTATTGGTCTGCAGGGCCTGAATAAATTCGTTAGTGAAAGTCTCCGAAGAAATGTAAGCAATCCGGGCACGAGGGTTGGTGGCGTAAACTGAGTGTGCAATCGCATGCATCAAGTGGGTCTTACCTAAACCCGTTGGGCCGTGAATGAAAAGCGGGTTGTAGTTACAGCCAGGATCCTTGGCGACGGCCAACGCGGCACCGTGTGCCATTTCGTTTTCTGGTCCGACAATAAAATTATCAAAAGTGTTGGTGGCTTTGATGGCCGGCGCAGGTGCCGCCGCAGCCGCGCGTGAATGCGAACGCGCAGGTGCCGCAACTTCAGTAGCCTCTTCGCGCGATGAACCAGTGACAGCGGTCAAACGGAAATTCATATTACGACCCGCAACCAAAGTGAGTTGGTGGCGGATGACTTCGGTGTAGTTGCTGTTAACCCAAGCTTCAGCCAAAACAGTCGGCGCTTCTAAAAGTAAAACATTACCATCGGTGATGGTGATCGGGTTGAGCGTTGAAATCCAAGTATCGTAGTCCGGACGAGAGAATATGTTGCGAAGTTCGATTTTAGCGGTTTCCCAAAGTGATTGATGGCTGACGGGGCTAGACATGAGATAAAGGGAGGGTTGAGAAAGGTTGTTCACAGGCGATTTGGAAGCCCGAAAGTGAGTAAAATGAGAGAAAGTTTGGTTGTGGGGTGATTGTTAACACTTAGGGACTAATCTTTATTCCAGTTAATGAACTAAACTTTTATTCCGTAAGTCGTTACAAATTAGGCAGTTAAATTTATTGAAGCGTAGGGGTTTAAGCAGATAAATGAGGATTGATGCGCGGATCGGCCAACGAGTGACAAATCGGTCTCCTTGATGTGTCACCCCTATGCTGCCTCAAGTTTAAGCCTTACACAGGTTATTAACAACCGCCCTGAGGATAAGAAATTCGGGATTTTATTGCACTGTTACAAGAGTGTGTCGGCAGCCAATAAAATCAGCATGATTTCGTCACACACGATTCCGCGAGGTGCTCATCGCGCAACCGACGCAAGTCGTCGATCGTCTCACAGCTGCGCAACCGGTCGCGAACTTTTCGTGAAACTGGCAGCCCATGAGTGAGTGGATGCAGCCTTCCGAGCATCCATTTTATATTTCTGGCACCGAGACGCGAGGCATGCACCTCAATCGTCAACTCGGCTAAGCGAATAATCACATCCCATCGATGTTGGGCCGTGATGACGGGCATATTTTTATTATCGCCGAGTAAATTTGCCTTAATCGCTGAGAAAATCCACGGGTTAGATAACGCCGCACGTCCAATCATCAGACCAGAGACGCCAGATTCTTTGATGCGGCGATGAGCCGACTCCCAATCTTTGACATCACCATTACCAATCACTGGAACGTTCACTGCGGCAGCGACTTGAGAAATCCAATCCCAGTTAGCTTCACCCGAATAACCCTGCTCCTTGGTGCGCCCGTGCACCGCAATGGCCTCAACCCCCAGCGCTTCTAGCCGTTGCGCGACTTCGACCGCGACAATTGTAGAATGATCCCAGCCCAAACGCATCTTCGCCGTCAGCGGCACATCCGGAATCGCCTCTTTTACAGCCTTAACGAGGTCATAAAGTAACGGCGTGCACCGAAGCAGCCCTGAACCGGCATTTTGTTCGATCACCTTGTGAGCAGGACAGCCAAAATTAAGGTCTAAAAAGTCAGGTTTAACTCGATCACAGACTAAACGGGCCGCCTTCGCCATCGACTTAGGCGTGGCTCCAAAAATCTGCACCCCCATGGGTCGCTGCGTCTCCGTAAAGTCCACCATTTCCCATGCCTTCGCATTGTCACGTACCAAGGCTTCGGACTGCACAAACTCCGTCACCATCACATCGGCCCCCTGCTCTTTGCATAGCTGGCGAAAGGCGACGTCGGTATGCCGCGCCATCGGAGCGAGGTATAGAGGGAACTTGCCCGGCCCAAACCAGGGAAGACGTGCCGCAACCTTACTCATGAACCCTGACCCTTCTTCTGTATCGATTGCTTGATCGCTTTCCATTGCGCCAAGCGCTCCGCCAGTTGAGCCTCCGCACCCGCCTGACCGGGTTGATAAAGCGAAAGGGGTTTGGATAAATAATCCTGACCGCTGATGGCCTCAGGATACTCGTGACTGTAAAGATAGCCCTGCCCTTGACCCAATCGCTTGGCGGCTTGGGTGTGAGAGTCTTTTAAGTGCAGCGGCACTTCTTGTCGCGTCTGGGACTGCACCGCTTGCTT
Organism: uncultured Opitutia bacterium; assembly: GCA_903909465.1. GTDB lineage: Bacteria > Verrucomicrobiota > Verrucomicrobiia > Opitutales > UBA953 > UBA953. Next base: position 6,079 of record CAIVVQ010000049.1, read on the forward strand.
CGCCGCCGCAATCGCCGTGGTGACACTATTGCTCTTGGGCGCGAGCGCCAGAAACAGCGTCGCATGCGCCAAATGATACTCGCACTCAGGCATGCCCACCCACTCGCAGGCTTGGAATGCGGCCACGGCCACACTCAAGGCACGCGAATCCGCTAAACCAATATCCTCCGAGGCTAAAATCACTAACCGACGGGCAATAAAACGTGGGTCTTCCCCACCCTCTAACATTACCGCCAACCAATAAAGCGCCGCATCCGGATCGCCGCCACGCATCGATTTAATATATGCGGAGGCCGTGTCATAATGATCATCACCGCCGTCATCATAACGAATCCGTCGCTCTTTAGTAAAAACTTTTACCGCGTCTTCGGTGACGGTGCCCATCACCGGTGCAGACAATACCAGTGTTTCTAAATAATTTAGCGCCCGACGTAAATCACCGGCAGCCAATTCCGCGACTAACTCCAAGACGCGCGGTTCGACTTTAATTTTTAATGCACCGAGGCCATTTTTTGCATCCTCCATCGCCGTCTTTAGAAATCCCGCAACTTCATGAACCGCCAATGGTTCGAGCCTGAATAAGTGACTTCGACTTAACAGGGCGGGAATCACATAGAGCCCAGGGTTGTGCGTGGTACAACCAATCAGACGGACAACGCCCGACTCCACATCGGGCAACAATAAATCCTGCTGCGCTTTATTGAAACGGTGAATCTCATCAATGACCAGCAAGGTCTTACGGTTAGGCGTATTCCGCGCGGCACTCAAAATCTCCCGCAACTCTGCCGTCCCCGAGAGCACCGCATTGACGCGCACCACGGTCGACTGGGTTTCATGTGCAATGACATGCGCCATCGTGGTTTTACCGCAACCAGGCGGTCCATAAAAAATAATGGATCCGAAATTATCGGAGCGAATGAGACGCGGCAATAAAGCCTCAGACCCGAGTAATGACTGGTGGCCAACCACCTCAGCTAGGCGCGTGGGACGCATCCGTGCTGCCAAGGGCTTACGATTCAAGGGCACTTCGGACTCATCGTTCGACATCGAGAAGCCAGGTAATCCGCCATTCGACTGTGACATCGATCCACTCAATTTAAAATTCGGTTACGTGACAGGTAGGCCCGCCGTTTTTCTCAAAATAACGTTGGTGGTACTCCTCCGCTTTCCAAAAGGTGCCAGCGGAAACCAGCTGTGTCGCAATCGGCGATTTATATTTCTTGGCGGTCGTCAACTCTTGCATCACGGACTCGGCGGTTTCCTTTTGTGCTTCAGAGTGCCAGAAAATAACCGAGCGGTACTGCGTGCCATAATCAGGCCCCTGACGATTCACCTGGGTGGGGTCATGCAATCGAAAGAAATACTCTACTAATTTACGGTACGTTACTTTTTCGGGATTAAAAGTAACTTGTACCACCTCAGCGTGATTTGTGTCGCCCGAACAGACTTCTCGATAGGTCGGGTTATCAGTCTTACCACCCGCGTAGCCACTATAGGCCGAAAGCACACCGGGTACCGTTCTAAAATTATATTCTACACCCCAAAAGCATCCCGCACCAAAGGTGGCGACTTCGACTTTGCTAGCTGCGTCCATACTTGAAACCTTAGGAGTGGTTTCTGGATTAGCCAACAAAAGTAATGTGGAGGCCACTTGGGACATCAGCCCGAATACCGTCCATCGCAAAGCCTTTATCATAATTCTACTTAGCGAGTATCGCCCCTAGATGCAACGGGATACCCTATTATGACACCACCCCACGCAAGGCCGACAAGAGGTCCTCCGTGGAATGCGGTGGCGTGGTCCGACCACGCTCAGGCATCAGGTAAAAGGTATCCAAGGCAAACCCTTGCTCGGTCGAAACATTGGCAAAAGTAATCGCATAGCCTGCCTCTTGAATCACGCGGCCAAGTCGGAAGAGCAAACCAAGTCGGTCATTGCATTGGATCTCTACCACGGTGCGGTGGAGCGTTTCGTCAAAATAGACTTCAACTTCTGCGGCCAATGGCACGTAAGCCTTACGACGCGGCGCAGTTTCCAACACGCGCTGCTCCTCAGCTGAAACTTCATTAATTAAATCGGTACCCTCAACGAGTGAGCTAACCACCGTGGAGGTAAACTTTTCTTTCGCCGCCACTTCATTAGCCACGGGTAGTACGACCTTAAAGAAGTCGATTGCGACATCGTCCTCGCGTGAAAAAGCACGACAGGAAACAATGTTAATACCAGCGACTGCAAAGGCACCGGCCATCCGACTAAACAGGCCGGCACGATCCCAGGTCACCACCGTAACCAGAGACTCAGATGAGCCCACATCCTCCACCCACTGTACAAAGGGCTTCAGCGATTGCTCCACATCCTCGAGTGCCACACTAGAAATTAAACCATGTATGAGTTTAATGTGATTTCCAATATACTCGCGGTGCACGTGTCGGAAATAACCCGAAGGAATTTTAGTGAAATGGGCCTCAATCTCATCAGCCGGTACAACGCCACTCAACTCGTTCGCCACAAATTTCTGAATTTCGAGAACCCTTTCCTGCTCCGAAGCCTCATCCGCACCAGCCAACTTTGCTAAGGTGCGATTGAAGAGCGTGGTGTGTTGTCCGTCTTTAAACTCGGTCCATAAATCGGGCGAAGTCGCACGCGCATCACAGCGAGTGTGAACGTATAAACTACGCAGCGACTGTTCTTCGCCAATCAAAGCGGCAAAGCGCTCCACATTCTTGGGGTCGTCGATGTCATGTCGTTGCCAGTAAAAACCCATGATGAGGTGATTACGTATCACGGTTGAAGCAATCGCCCGCTCGCCAGGATCAAAATCTAAACGCTCTAAAATAGCATCGGCAATCGGCACCCCGCGATCGGCGTGACCGGCGATACCGCCCGACTTGGCAATGTCGTGCAGGAAAAGTATCGCGTACAAGAACGACGGGGATTCACAACCGAGTACAACCTCTCGATAACGACGATCGGTTTCGGTTGTACCCGCGTAAATTTCATCGAGCTCAAGCAAGCACCGCAACGAATGCACATCGGCCGTCCAGCGGTGATAAAATTCGAATTGTACCAAGCAATGTAACCCCGCGAACTCGGGCACCAATCGATAAAGTAAATCATGCTCACGTAAGGCATGGATGGCAGGGAAAACCCGACCCGCTTCGGTCAACATCGACTTCAACGCGCTACACGAGGCAGGTGAAAAAGCCTGCTCAACGGTTAAAAGGTGTGCACGCTCACGCACCAACAACGATAACGCACGCTCCGGACGAGCATCATGCAACTGACAGAGGCGAAACAATCTAACCAGTCGGCCCGGATCTTCTTCAAAAATTAATCGGTGCTGTGCCGAAACTGTCCCACCCTGCACCACACTGAAACCGTCCACTAAAATGGGCTTACCCCAGCCCTTCGGCTCTGGCTCATTGAGCACTGCGCCTTCCACTAGTTCAACGCAGCGTCTCACGTGGTCGGCCGCGTCAAAGTATTCACGCATCACGGCGCCAATCCGTTCCTTAATGTCCCCGGGGTAACCTAGGCCTTCGGCAATCGTCCCCTGACGTTCCAATGAGAGGTGCTCCGTTGGACGGGTAACCTGGAAATGCAATTCACAGCGCAATCGTAAGAGACAATTCCTCGCCGCTTCAAATTTACTAAAATCCGCTGCAGGCAATAGACCGGCTGCTGCCAGATTAGACGAACCTGCGACACCACGCACCAACCTTGCCAACCAGATACAACCTTGGACATCGCGCAGCGCCCCCACGCCATTCTTTAAATCGGGTTCTTGTAGATAAGCACTGCCGCCCGCTTTTTCGCGACGCTTACGTTGTGATTCAACGAGTGATTTAGCCAATGGTTGCCATGATTTTCCGCTGAGTAATTTGGAAAGTTTCTCGTTCAACAAATTATACGGTTCAGTCGCACCACAGATTAATCGATTCTCCAGCAAAGCGACTTGGAGGTATAAATCATCCTGTGCGTGAGTGGCGGTCTCACTGACGGTTCGCACGGATTGTCCGACCTTTAATCCCGCGTCCCACAAGGGATAGAGAATCGCCTCAACCGCTTGCTTATTCGCCGCGCTGTGCGATGGAATGATGAATAGTAAATCGATATCACTCAGCGGACAGAGTTCGGCCCGACCATAACCACCCGTGGCAATTAAACTAAAACTTTCGGCCGACTTACCCGTGCGGAAATGCAAAGCCGTAATCACGATGTCCATCGCGTCGGATCGTAGTTTGGCGACCTCGACCCCAGGCAGACCCCCGCGGTGTGCCGCAAACTGAACCTCCCTCGATTCTGCCAAAAAGGTTTTAATCCTTGGGACGATTTCACCCTCCGCCGCCGCCACACCTGCCAGCCCATGCTGCAGTGCCAGCTGACGAAGCTGAGCGGAAGTGGTTTCGAATTCCGGGGACATCTTAAAAGGCAATGTACAAAATTACGCCTCGCATCAAGGTCATTGCAATTTCATACCACCCAAACTATCCCTGGGCATGCAAGATTGGCTCATTCATTTCTGGAATCACCTGCACACCGCCGCCGGACTCCTGGAAACCATTCAAACGGGTGGTCTCATTTTACTTTTTATAATTATCTTTAGTGAAACTGGCCTACTCATTGGCTTCTTTCTCCCCGGCGATTCCCTGCTCGTCACCGCTGGCGTACTTACCATCCAAAACGGCAACCGACCCGCCCTCTTCGATCCCTGGCTACTCACCGCCTTACTCATCGTTGCAGCCATACTGGGAAATCAACTGGGCTGGTGGCTGGGTAATAAATACGGTCACCGTGTCGCGGATCGACCCGACACCTGGCTTATTAAAAAGAAGCACCTGAATGCAGCGCGCGTTTATTTTTCCGAGAATGGAGCCAGCTCCCTACTCCTTGCTCGCTTCATCCCCATCTTGCGCACTTTCGTGCCCTTCGCCGCCGGCATGGGTGAAATGAAATTCAGCCATTTCTTAAAATATAATATCATTGGGGCGTGCCTGTGGATTGGCTCCCTGATTTGGATCGGACATTTCATCGGCGGCACCACCCTTGCTGATGAATTACATAAAGTTATCCTGATCGTCGTCTTCATTTCCTTCCTACCCATCATATGGAAAGTTGCGAAAAATTTTTTAGCGAATTTTAACCGGAACCCATAACTTGAACGTGGTCCCAGTCGCCCCGGTGGATTCGACAACAATGTCGCCACGGTGATCGCGTAAAATTCGCTTCACGATTGCTAAGCCAAGTCCCGTGCCGTCTTCACGACTGGTAAAGAAGGATTCAAAAATCTTGTTTTGAATTTCTTTGGGAATACCCGTGCCAGTGTCTTGGATGCGGATGCCGATAACTTCACCAGTGGCCCCATGCTCACGCGCCACTTTCAGGTTTAAGCTGCCACCATTAGGCATCGCCTGCACCGCATTTAAAATAAGGTTGAGGAATACTTGTTGAATCTGACCGGGATTGCCTTCGACCAGCGGCAAGTTCGGTTCAATTTCAGCATGCGCCACAACGCCCGCCTGCTGGAATTTCAAACGTATCAACATCAGGGCAGTTTGCGCAGCCTCTCCCAAGTCGATCGACTTAAACGCACCCGACTGAGCTTTGCTCATCCCTAGAACACGTGAGACCACGCCTTCCATATGGATAATCTTTTCGCGCATAACCTCGATGTCTTCATTCCGTGGGTCGTCGGGCTTGAAACCTTGTGACATCGTGTCGGATAATAATTTCATCACGGTCAGCGGATTGCGGATCTCGTGTGCCACTTCCGCCGAAAGTAAACCCAAAGCGGTCAAACGTTCACTGCGACGCAAGCCCTCCTCCACCGTAAACACTTTAGCGTAGAGTCGGGCGTTCTGAATCGATGAAGCGCCGAATGATGCCAGGGCAGTAATTAAATGCTTATCATCATCTGAGAAACGGTACGCCCCCATCGAAACACAAACGAGTATACCAAAAGTTTCGTCTTCGTATCGTACGGGTACAGCCAAAAGCGATGAAGCCGCGACGGGGTCGACGAGTTTCTTGAAAAGTTTAGCTTCTGTTTTTCCGGCAAGGGGAACCACCACGGCTTTTTGCCGGGCAATCGCCGTCCCTAGTGAAGTCTCAACTAGCGGTATCGATTGCATGAATTCCGTACCCGCACAGTCGCCTGAAATGATTTTGAGTTCTAGGTTAGCCTCTTTACACTTATAGTAAACCACCGCTCGAGCACCCAACAGGGCGCGGGTGTGACGGGATAAATCGGCCGTGATACCAGGCTCATCGCGCTCTCGTGCCAGCCCTTGTGCCGCACCGACCAATGCTTCTAACTGCGCGGCCTTGGTGCGAAGCTGACGCAGAAGCCAAATCCGTCCAACGGCCTTCGAAGCCTCATTCGTAAGCAAAGCAAGAAAGGCAACGTCTGCCTCAGAGAATGCAGAAACTCGATCCGAATCGCAATTAACTACGCCAATGACATTACCCATCAACTCCATCGGCACTGCGAGCTCGGAGCGCACGGCTTTACGAATCTCAATATACCGTGGATCTTTGGAAACATCAGGCACCAACAGCGGCTTAGCATTCAACGCCACCCAACCCGTAATCCCCTGCCCTTGTGATAAAATCTGATCCTGAGTGTCAGGCCCCAAGCCATTCGAAACCTCGATGCGAAGGTTGCCCGTACTCGGCTCCAATAATGAAATCGATGCACTCGACGCACCGAGCGTACGAACAACTTCCGATAAAATAAAATTTAAGGCCTCACGTGGGTCTTCGGTGGCATTCACGAATGCGCCCACACGATAAAGGCAATCCAGCACCCGAGCATCACTCGGGCGATCTTGCTCTCGCGGGGTCAAAGGCATCGCAGCGATTAAAGCGAGTGATCCATGTCTAACGCTGGCGCGTCGACATTCGTACTGCCAACCACCACCGCTGGCACACCCGCCACACTCGTATGGGCGGGCACATCCTTTAAGACCACCGAACCGGCACCAATCTTGGCGCCTTCCCCGACGGTAATATTACCTAATATTTTCGCACCCGCACCGACCAACACACCGGAGCGAATCTTAGGGTGGCGATCACCGCGGATTTTACCCGTGCCACCTAAAGTCACTTCATGCAGGAAAGAAACATTGTCGCCCACCACCGCGGTTTCTCCCGCCACGAAACCTGTGGCGTGATCCAATAAAATACCCACGCCGAATCTCGCAGCGGGGTGAATATCAACAGCTAAGTGCTCGGACATTAAAGACTGCAGGTGGGTGGCTAAATCTTTTCGTCCCGCCTTCCACAACACGTGGGCCAAACGGTACAACGAAATCGCGTGATAACCCTTGAACCATAAAAATGGCACCAACGCATGCTCCGTTGCAGGATCACGCTCCAATATCGCACGAATATCAAAACGCATTTGCGCCAAGACTTCTGAGTCAATCTGCACGGCTTCGCTTAACGCACCTTTTAGTGCTTCCACGTCATTACCCGTCGGAGCAATGCGCTCAGCCAATCGATGCACAATCGCGTCGGCAAACGACTTACGGTCGATGACATAGCGCTTCAGCATGGGGACTAAAGCGGGCTCCGCTTGACTCATTTGCGTGGC
>CAIVVQ010000050.1 GCA_903909465.1 uncultured Opitutia bacterium
CGCGGCCTCATCACGCTGACCAACCGCCGTCGTAAGTTGCTCAATTACCTTAAGTCGAGCGATCTGGACCGTTACAACGCCCTCATCGTTAAACTCAACCTGCGTAAGTGATTTTAAGCGCTCGGCGCTGAATCACCACGTGCGTCCCAGCTTCAGCTGGGACGTCGCCTTTTCACCCAACAACCATAACCGCCGGGCAATTCCGCCTAGCACAACGCGTAAAACGCAAAAAATAAAATGAAACAACAACACTCAGTGACCATCGAAGAACTCGGTATCACTATCAGCTCCGGATCCTTGGCCCGTTTGGCCAATGGTTCTGTCACCATCAGCAAGGGCGAGACCACGGTCTTCGTTTCTGCTACCGCCGCAGAGGACCTGCGTTCACCTGACCAAGACTTCTTCCCGTTAACGGTAGATTACCGCGAAAAGTTTGCGGCCGCTGGTCGTTTCCCTGGAGGCTACTTCCGCCGCGAAGGAAAACCTTCCGATAAGGAAATCTTAACCTCACGTCTTTGCGATCGCCCCCTGCGCCCGCTTTTCCCTGAAGGTTTCTTAAACGAAGTCCAAGTGATTGGCCTTCTTCTCTCGACCGACCTCGTGAATGAGTCCGACGTCTTGATGGTTAACGGCGCTTCGGCTGCCTTGCTTTGTTCGGACATTCCTTGGAATGGCCCGATTGGTTGCGTACGTGTTGGCCGTGTTAACGGTCAATTCGTCACCAACCCAACCCACGAAGAGCAATACGCTTCAGACCTCGATTTAATCTACGTCGGCAATGAGCGCGACATGATGATGATTGAAGGTTCGGCTGACCAAATTCCTGAAGCCGACTTCATTGCGGCCCTTGAATACGCCCACAAAGCGATCCAGCCGATCATCGCGGCTCAACGCAAGTTGGCTTCCCTCTGTGCGAAGAAGAAGCGCGTTTTCCCTCTCGTCGTTTGCGAACCTAAAGCCTTAGCCATTTGCGAACGCGTGGCCGCCGAAGGCGATCAACTCAAGAAGGCTATCTTCTTGGCTTCCAAGAAAGAACGCGGCGACGCCGTTAAGGCCGTCGTTGAAAAATCTAAGGCTGCTTGCCAAACTGAATTAGGCGCGGTGTTTGACGCTCGCCAAATCAAGATCGCCTTCGAAAAACTCCAAGAAAAAGTTTATCGTTCGGCTATCATCGAGAATGGTCAGCGTGCCGACGGTCGTGGCACCAACGACCTTCGTCCGATTTCCTGCCAAGTGGATGTACTTCCACGCGTGCATGGTTCGGCGATCTTCCAACGTGGCGAAACGCAAGGCCTCGTCCTCGCTACCCTCGGTACCTCGAAGGACGCTCAAGAAGTCGACGCCATCACTGGCGGCCCAAAGACTCGTTCGTTCTTACTCCACTACAACTTCCCTCCATTCTCAGTTGGTGAGACAGGTCGTTTTGGTATGACCAGCCGTCGTGAGACAGGTCACGGTAACCTCGCTGAGCGCTCCTTGCTCTCGATCTTACCTTCGGAACAAGATTTCCCTTACTCCATCCGTCTCGTCTCCGAAATCATGGAATCCAACGGCTCAACGTCGATGGCTTCCGTTTGCGGTGGCACCTTGGCGCTCATGGATGCAGGCGTACCAATCAAGGCCCCTGTGGCCGGTATCTCTTGTGGTCTCGTGACCGAAGAGAAGGACGGTAAAGTCGTGAAGCACCGCGTGCTCACCGACATTATCGGTGCGGAAGATCACTACGGCGATATGGACTTCAAGATCTGTGGTACCACCGAAGGTATCACCGGTTTCCAGCTCGACCTTAAGATCCACGGTCTCCCTATCGCGATCGCGAAGGAAGCCATCATGCAGAACAAGGTCACCCGTGACCAAATTCTCGGTTACATGGTGTCGACCCTTGCTGCGCCTCGTGCGGAGCTCAAGCCCTGTGCCCCTCGCACCCACCGTATCAAGATTCCTTCCGATAAGATTGGTGCCCTCATTGGTCCTGGTGGTAAGAACATCAAGCGCATCACTGAGTACACGGGTTGCCAAATCGACATCGACCAAGATGACTCGGGTTGGGTCACGATCTTTGCGACCGATGGCGACAAACTAGCTCGTGCAGTTAACGAAGTGAACCTCATCTCCGCTCAAATCGAACTCGAAAAGACCTATAAAGGTATTGTCCGTTCGGTGAAGGAGTTTGGTGCTTTCGTTGAATGCTTGCCTGGTCAAGAAGGCCTCGTGCACATCTCTGAGCTCGCTGACTTCCGCGTGAACCGCGTTGAAGATATCGTGAAGCTCGGTGACGAAATCATCGTCAAGTGCGTGGGCATCGATGACAAGGGTCGCGTACGTCTCTCCCGTCGTGCTGCGATCGCCGAGAAAGAAGGCCGCGAATACACTCCTGCTCCTAAGCCCTCGTTCGATCGTCCTCGCGACGACCGTCCAGCTCGCCGTCCCTTCCGCGAACGCGGTGGCGACAGCGAAGGCGGCGAAGGATAATTCGCTTCACTAAAGCTTAATAAAAAGACCCCGGGTAACCGGGGTCTTTTGTTTGGTGGCTGTGGCAGCCTCTACTTTTTTATATTCTTACTATCCACCACGTAAGTGCGGGTGAACATGTCGTGCCACGCGCGACGGTCCTTGCGGAAGAGTGGCACGTGAAAGTTGATGATGCCTAAAACAGCGGTGAACGGGTTAGTTAAGGCGATGAAGGATGACTTCCATGCGGAACGGAGTGCACAGGATAAAAAGCGCGGTGGTTCCTGGGTATAGAAATCGACCGTACGGAGGTTAAAAATTTTCTTACCGATCGTCTGACCCGACCAGAGGGCTTCTTGTAAGAACAAGGCTAATAACATCACAAAGAAACAGACTTCACCTTGGTGCGTGTACCAAGTGCCCACGGCATCGAGGTCTTTTTCGTCGGGCTTGAGAATCATATCCATCAACACTTTTTGTTCATGCTCGGAGGGATGCGTGATGGCCTTGGTGTATTGGGCCACAATGCGTTGCTCAAATTGAGCGACCTTTTCTTTGGCGGCTAATTCATCGGGACCAGCAATCCAGCCAGCGATCATTACACCGAGAAAGAGTAGGGGAATGATATCCGCTAAGCACGCCAGCGTGCGCCAGAAATAGCCAGCGGGCGGCAGCGGAATCGGCGGCGGACCTTGTTCAGCCACGGGCTTGAGCGCGTTCGCAGGCGTCGAGGGTGTTCTTCATTAACATTGCCACGGTCATCGGACCCACGCCACCGGGAACGGGCGTGATGGCCTCACACTTCGGAGCGACGGCATCGAAGTCGACGTCACCCACGATGCGGTAACCCGACTTCTTAGTGGCATCAGGCACGCGGTTAATACCGACGTCGATGACAACGGCACCGGGCTTCACCATATCGGCCGTAATAAATTTAGGTTTTCCAATCGCCGCGATAACGATGTCGGCCTGGCGAACAATGCTGGGCAGGTCTTGTGTGCGTGAATGGGCAATCGTCACGGTGCAGTCGCAACCTTTGGCGAGCAAGAGAAGGGCGGCGGGTTTGCCGACGATTAAGGAGCGGCCAACCACAACGGCGTGTTTGCCGGCAGTGGCGACATTGGAGCGACGGAGTAATTCAATCACACCGGCAGGCGTGCAGGCTGCGAAAGCACCTGGAACTTCTTGCACTAGGCGACCAATGCTCTGCGTGCCAAAGCCGTCGACGTCTTTATTCGGTGAGACGCGATTGAAGACTTCAGTCTCAGGTAAATGTTTAGGTAAGGGTGCCTGAATTAAAATGCCGTGCACCGAAGAATCGGCATTGAGTGCGTCGAGGTGCGCAAAGAGTTCGGCCTTGGTTACGGTTTCGGGAAAAACCTTAAGGCTCGCTTTCATGCCCACTTCGTCGGCCGTCTTTTGTTTTTTAGTAACGTACGAAACCGAAGCGGGGTCTTCGCCCACGCGTACAAAGGCCACGTGTGGTACTACCGCACCGAGTTTGGCTACACGTGCCTTAACTTCGGCGAGAACTTCTTGAGCGATGGCATTACCGTCGATGAGTCGCATGGACATTAAGTAGAACAAGGAGGTAGGGTAGGGCGAGATAAGTTATTTGAAGGTGTACTGATTGTCTCGCCCTCGAGCCCTGGATGCCTTTAGGGCTATGGGGTGTCTGAAAGTAGCACCATGCGTATTCATAAGTTCCTGGCTCAGGCGGGGGTGTGCTCCCGTCGCGAGGCGGAGAAACTGGTCGCCGAGGGCGGGGTGCTGATTAACGGCAAAATTGCAGCGGTCGGCCAGCCGGTCGACCCCGCGGTCGACGTTGTACGCTGTCGCGGTAAGGAAATTAAGCCCGTCACCCGCAATGTGGTTTTAATGATGAATAAGCCACGCGGCTTTCTGTGCACCAATGATGACTCTCACGGCGGACACACGGTTTTTGAAATGGTGCCGCCCGAATATAAAACCATCCGATTGTTTTGCGTGGGTCGTCTCGATAAAGATTCCGAAGGGCTTTTGCTTTTAACGAACGATGGTGCCTTGGCTAATAAAGTGATGCACCCATCCGGCGGCGTGATTAAACGCTACGAAGTTCACCTCAATCGTGACTACGATCCAAAGCTCACGCCTAAGTTGCTCAAGGGTGCGATGGAAGAAGGGGAGCGTCTGCGCTTTAAGAAAGTTATTCGTAATCCGGATAGCCCCATGCAATTAGAAGTGCACTTGGACCAGGGGCGCAAACGCGAGATCCGTCGTCTCTTCGAAATTTTCGGCTTCCACGTTAAAATTCTCCGTCGCTTCCAAATCGGCAGCCTCGTGTTACGCAAGATGCCTGTCGGTGATTGCCGTCCGCTTTCCCGCAAGGAAATCGACGAGATTTTTATTAATTAAGGCCCTGTCATAAATGGGTCTTGCCACTGCAAACACCTTCATAGTCTCACATTCATTTTATGTCGAATTTCGATAAGAATAATCCTTTCCCGTCCCGCCTAGTGGATCGCCGTCGACTGAGTTCGGCAGGCAGTCAAAAAGACACGCAACACTTCTCGGTTTCACTCGAGGGCAGTGGACTGACTTATAAGTGTGGAGACTCGCTCGGCGTTTTTCCGACCAATAACCCGCAATCAGTGCAAGCTTTGCTGAAGGCCGCTGGCTTCTCGGGCCACGAAAGCGTTACGATCCCTAAAGATACTTCATCTATTACTCTGCATGATGCCCTGACTAAGCGCGTGTCGCTGAACGGGCCTACTTATAAGTTTGTGCAGTTGCTGCATGACCGTGCCACCGCTGAGAACGAGAAGGCCCAATTAGCGGCACTGATTGCCGAGCCCGATGCCGAAAAGAAAAAGGCGTGGATCGAGCAGCGCGAGTACGTCGATTTATTCGCCGAATTTCCGTCGGCTAAAATTACCGCTCAAGAACTCGTCGAGCTACAACGCAAGTTGATGCCACGACTGTACTCGATTTCGTCGGCACCGTCTAAGTACCCAAATGAAATTCACCTCACAGTTGCGGTGGTGCGTTATGAAACCAACGGACGGAAACGTGAGGGCGTGTGTTCCAGTTACCTCGCTGACCGTGCGCAGTTAAACGCGCCCGAGGTGCCAGTCTTTGTGGCGAATTCCCACTTTGGTTTACCGGCTGATGATAACATCCCCGTCATCATGGTTGGTCCTGGTACGGGCGTGGCACCGTTTCGCAGTTTCGTCATGGACCGTGCGACTCGTGGTGCGAAAGGGCGTAACTGGTTATTCTTTGGCGACCAACGTAAGGACCATGATTTCTTGTATGCCGATGAGTGGGCTGCGTATTTAAAATCCGGTGCACTGACCCGACTCGACTTAGCGTTCTCGCGCGATCAAGCGGAGAAGGTGTATGTCCAAGATCGCATGCGCGAAAACGCGGCGGAAATTTGGAAGTGGATTTCTGAGGGTGCCTATTTCTATGTCTGTGGCGACGCCAAGCACATGGCCAAGGATGTGGATGCAACGCTCCACGCGATCGTTGCTGAACACGGTAAACTGTCAGCCGAAGCCGCCATCGAATGGGTGAAGCAGTTCAAGAAAGACGGCCGTTACCAACGCGACGTTTACTAAGTCTGGGCCTCCCGAGGTACCTGTTTTAGTCACTTGCCTAATCGGCATTTTTTCTGCACATAAATCCTAATGCAACTCACGCACTCTCCTCGCGTCGCCCTGGTCACAGGTGCCGGTCGTGGTATCGGTAAGGCCATCGCCGAACGACTCGCTTCCCATGGTCACACCGTGATTTGCGTTTCGAAGTCCGAAACCTGCGTGGCGGTTGCGAATGATATTTTAGCCAAAGGTCTTAAAGCCAAGGCCATGCAGGTCGACGTCTCTGACGCCGCTGCCGTTGCCAAGGCTTGCGAACAAATTAATGCCGAATTCGGCGCTGTAGAAATTTTAGTGAACAACGCTGGCATCACCCGCGACAAACTCGTCATGGCCATGTCGGACCAAGACTGGAACGATGTGATCAGTACCAATCTTTCATCGGCGTTCTTCTGGGTGAAGGGATTGGTTCGTCCTATGACCAAGAAGCGCTGGGGTCGTATCATTAGTATTTCGTCCGTGACGGGCGTGCAGGGCAACGCGGGCCAAGCCAACTACGCTGCAGCGAAGGCAGGCCTCCACGGCCTCACCATGACCCTTGCTCGCGAGCTCGCGGGTCGGAGCATCACCGCCAACGCCGTGGCTCCTGGGTTCATTACCACCGACATGACGGGTGAGCTTTCTGACGAGATTAAGCAGAAGATTCTAGGGGTTATCCCTCTGGGTCGTTTCGGCACCACCACTGATATCGCCGCAATGGTTGATTTCCTCGCCTCGGAAGAGGGGGGTTATATCACCGGGCAGGTCTTTTCGGTTGACGGTGGAATGGCTATCTGACACCCAGAAACCAATCAAATCACACCTTTACCATGGCTGAAAACATCCAAAAACGCGTCACCGACATCATCGTTAAACAATTGAGCGTCAACGCTGAGCAAGTCACCCCTGCGGCTGGCTTCCAGACTGACCTCAAGGCCGACTCGCTCGACCTCGTTGAGATCATTATGGCTTTCGAGGATGAGTTCGGCATCGCCTCGATTCCTGAAGAAAAAGCAGCGTCCATGAAGACCGTGGGCGACGCGATCGAGTACATCAAGGCGAACGCCACCAAGTAACTCTGACGGGCTAACACCGGCCCGCAATCGTGAGCACTCCCAGCAAAACCCGCCGAGTCGTCGTAACAGGCATCGGCTGTTTATCTGCCCTTGGTCCTGACACCGTTACCTTTTGGGATTCCCTGTTGAAGGGTCGCTCGGGTATCTCGCGTTTGACACGTTTTGATCCGACCGACTTTCCCTCGAAGGTCGGCGCAGAAATTAAAGATTTTGATCCAGGTAAATTCATGGATCCAAAAGAGGCGAAGCGTAACGATCGTTACACGCAGTACGCCGTTGCCGCTTCACGTATGGCCGTCGAAGACGCCAAGCTCGACGTCAACAAGATCGATTCCGAACGATTCGGTGTCATCATTGGTTCGGGCATCGGCGGCATGGAGACGATTGAAAACCAAGCACGCGTCCTCATCGAACGCGGTCCATCCCGCGTTTCACCTTTCACAATCCCTTCGTTGATCGCCAACATCGCTTCCGGCGTCGTAGCCATTGAGTTTAAAGCTAAGTCTGTTAATTTCGGCGTGGTTTCTGCCTGTGCTTCGGGTTCTCACTCTCTGGGTGAGGCCATGCGCCACATTCGTGATGGCCATGCTGACGTGATGCTCTCCGGTGGTTCTGAAGCCGCCATCACGCGCCTAAGCTACGCTGGCTTCTGTAACATGAAGGCCATGTCGAGTGACTTTAATGACACGCCTGAAAAGGCTTCACGTCCGTTTGATAAACTCCGCGATGGTTTTGTCATGGGCGAAGGTTCGGGCGTTCTCGTCATCGAAGAGCTCGAACACGCTAAAGCACGTGGTGCCCGTATTTATTGCGAACTCGCTGGTTACGGTGCCACCTGCGATGCTTATCACATCACCGGACAAGACCAAGAAGGCAAAGGCCTGGCGCTTTGCTTAGACCGCGCCCTGATCGATGCCGGTGTCCAAAAATCTGAAGTCAGTTACATCAATGCTCACGGCACTTCGACACCGATCAACGATCGCTGCGAATCCTTGGCGATTAAACGTTCCTTTGGTGAACTCGCCCCGAAGATTGCCATCTCATCGACAAAATCGATGACGGGTCACTTGCTCGGTGCTGCGGGCGGCGTAGAAGCAGCGGTTTGCGCACTCTCAATTTTCCACGGTCAAGTTCCACCGACCATTAATTACGAAAATCCTGATCCTGATTGTGACCTGGATTACGTGCCCAACAAGGCTCGCACCATGAAGGTCGATGTAGCGATTTCGAATAATTTAGGTTTCGGCGGACACAACGCCTCGCTCGTCTTCAAGCGCCTGAAGTAAGTGCGCGTTGCCAGGCGTCGACCTCACCCGCGATGCCGTGAGATTCCAGGCCCGCTTTGATTTCATTCAAGCTGGGTTCAAAGACCGCATGCTTGGGGTCCGCTGGTAAGTCGGGGCGAACTTGGCGCACGACCGCCCACGCTGCCCACGCCCGCCATTTCTTTTGCGCGGCACGCTCACCCTTAACGCGATCCGCCAGGTGCTGGTAATGCACGCGGGCATTGCCGGTGAATTCAGTGGTGGGCTGAGCCACCAGCCAACCAATCGCCACGTAGGGCAACGGATTCTTTTTTAAACATTCCGCAGCCGCTGGCACGTCGCAATACAGTGCACGATCCACCGCCAAGAGCGCACGCGCCGGTAAATGTTCAAGCCAGAGTTGCTGTCCGTACTCTAAGCAGAGCAGGTATAATTCGGCACCTTGATCTTCGCGCAGTGCATTGAGCTCACGCCATGAAAGCTTGCGCTCACCCGCTGGTAAATAAGGGCAGGGTGTGGCCACTGCTTACGGTTTAGCGTAGGGGTTAGACTTCTTTTCATCGCCCACGGTGGTCTTTCCGCCATGACCCGGAAGTAAAACCGTGTCTTCGGGTAGCGTGTAAACCTGCGTGCGAATGGATTTTAAAAGTTCATTCCAATTTCCGTTAGGTAAGTCGGTACGACCCACTGACCCTTTGAAAATTGCGTCGCCCACGAAGGCACATTTTTCTTGGGCGGAGTAGAATAGAAGGCTGCCGGGGCAGTGACCTGGAACGTGACGCACTTCGAAGTTGAGTCCGATGGCTTCAAAGCTGTCTCCTTGGTTGAGCCATTGATTCACTTTGACCGAATGAAAATCGCTTTCGGTAAGGAATGGCATCATGGATTCATAGCGGCTGCGATACGCCTTAATGTTTTCAATCAGCTGCTGGTCATCTTTGTGGGCCAGTACTTGGGCGCCAGCGGTGGCGAAGGCGTGGGCATCGCACATGTGATCCCAGTGTCCGTGGGTGATTAAAATATGCGTCAATTTAAGCCCGCGCTTCTTTATTTCAGGCAACAGGGTTTTGGCGGCATCGCGTGGGGCATCGACCACGCAACAGTCTTTCCCGTTTTCCGCGGTCAGCAGATAGGCATTGGTTTCAAAGGGCCCCAAGGACCAGACCTCGATTTTCATAAATTATTTGGCAAAAGCTTTGTTGAATGCCTCTTCGATTTTTTCGGGAGGGCGGACTGCTTTGAAGTCACGAGTGACGAAGGCGTGCACGGTAAAGCCTTCCACGATGAGTTCGCTGCCACGTTCGACTTTATAAGTTAAATGCAGACGCGCCTTGGGCTTTTCCGCAATCGTCACCGTAATTTTAAGTCGGTCATCGAAGTGTGAAGGGCGATGATAGGTCAGGCCGGTTTCGAGGACTGGAAGTAAGAAGCCATCTTTTTCAAGTTCACGATAGGGGCAGCCAATTTTATCCAAGAGGGCCACGCGTGCCATTTCAAACCATGGCAAGTAATTGCCGTGGTAAGTGACGCCCATGGCATCGGTTTCCGCAAAGCGTACGCGAGTTTCGACCGTGGCTTGCAACATGCCGTCAACATTGAGTGCTTCGATAAACTTTCCAATGCCAAAGGCAGAATTTTCCACGCTTCTCCTTGCCGACCGTGGGCTGAGGGTGAAGATACGCCCATGGAACAGCGCCGCCGTTGGATTCTCTTTTTAATCGGTGCCCTCGTGGGAGTCGGCATTCTTTGGGTGGTGCAGAATCACAGTAACCCGGCCCGCGATGAGAAGCGTCGCATCCGTGAGCAATTGAATCTGCCGGGCATGATGTTCGACTTTGCCGTCACGCAGAAAGGTTTTTACGGTCACTATGTTTTATATGAGTCGGTCGCGACGCAGCCAGATGGCTCAAAGATTCGTTCCATTGTCACCGGTGGCCGTCGACATTACGCAGCGGATGGCACCGAACTTCCTGAGGATCGAATCTGGATTGAAGAAACCTACGCACCCGGTGTGGCCTTAGCCGAGGCCGGCCCAGTGAAATCGTACACGTTCACCTTTGCGGATCGCTTAACGATTAAACTTAAGTCGGGTCATGTCGCTTCCGAGGTCGTGCTGCCGTCGGGCGACGTCGCGGTGCCGCTGGCGAATCAATCCGGTTATGCGATGGTCTTTCTAAAAGCCTGGCAGAAAGCAACGCAACCGACCGAATGGAAATCACTGCCTGATTTAGTGAAAGCGGTGAATCGCCTCTCGGCGGTGGACTCAGCTGAGCTCACGAAAATTAACTGGCAGGCCGAGGCTGATTTAATTAAGGCTAATACTGCGCCATGAACCAGTCCGACCTACAAAAGCAGGGCAGCATCACGGTCGCACTGAGTCTGGTGGTCAATGTGGTCTTAGCTTCCGTGAAACTCGCGGTCGGACTCATCGCTAATTCTCACGCCCTCATTGCTGACGGTATTCACTCCTTGGTGGATATCACCAGCGACATCGCGGCGATCATTGGCATTCGCTTTTCTCACCTACCGAAGGACGAAGACCACCCCTATGGGCATCACCGATTTTCAACCCTCGCCACGCTTTTCATTTCAACGTTGGTGCTTATTTTCTGCGTAGGACTCGCTTGGCACTCGCTGACAGGTCTGGTGCGTGCGGATAAAATTGAGACGCCAGGTATTGCTGCCGCATGGGTGGCGGGCGTGGCCTTAATTCTAAAGGAAACTTTTTATCAATTCGCCCGCCGTCAGGCCGAGCGTTTAGGCTCGCGCTTGTTATTGGCCAATGCCGCTGACCACCGTGCCGATGCCGTGGCATCATTGTTAGCCCTAGTGGCCGTTATCGTTGCGAATACTCACCCGGAGTGGGTGATGGTCGATAAAGTGGTTGGTCTAGTCTTAGCGGGTTGGCTCGGTGCTGAAGGTGTTAAATTATTTAAAGGTGCGAGTGCTGACCTCATTGATACCGCGCCCGAAGCCGCCGTGCTGCACGACTTGAGTGAACACATTCTAGCTGTTCCGGGTGCGAAAGGTTTTCACGCTTTTCGTGCGCGTCGATTGGGCGATCGCTTTGAAGTGGATTTCCATTTGCAGGTTGTCGAGACCGCGACGGTCGCTGAAGGACACGCCATCGCCGGACAGGTGAAGTCAGATATTCTCCGACTGCACCCCGAAGTGATTTCCGTGCTCGTTCACGTTGAGCCCGATGTACCCGAACACCGCAAACGCGACGGGCACTACGGTTTAGCCAAGTAGCTTGAAGTTAGGTCGACGCAAACGCACGCACACCGTACTTCTTCGTCAACCAAGCTTGGAGGTCCTTGAAATCTTTGGGCGGTTCTACCGACAAGGTTATGGTCTTACCCGTCTGCGGATGCTTCAAGGTTAAGCGATGAGCGTGTAGCATGACGCGTGGCATGGGCCAGTTATCAAACGCTGGTACATCGAATTTACCGTAAGTCCGATCGCCTAAGATTGGGTGACCAATGTGTGCGAAGTGCACGCGAATTTGGTGAGTGCGTCCTGTGTGCGGGAAGGCACGAAGGAGCGCCGCTTGCGGGCCGTACTTTTCTTCAACACGCCAATCGGTGATGGCTTCATGTCTTCCATCTTCGCGCACGGCCATTCGCACGCGTACGGTGCGGTGACGGTCGATGTTGGCATTGATTTCTCCACCGAGGAGGCGTGGGCTTTTATCGACGAGGGCCAAGTATTCTTTCTGCGCCGTGCGATTCGCAAATTGTTCGACGAGGTTATGGTAAGCCTTGTCGGTCTTGGCTAAAACGATGACGCCCGAAGTCTCGCGGTCGAGACGGTGGACGACGCCCGGACGCGGCGCACCACCAGCGGGAGCGAGTTTACCTTTGGTTTGGAAAAGTAGTCCGTGTACCACCGAAAGTTCGTCCGAGCCTTGCACGGGGTGCGTGAGTAAACCGCTGGGCTTATTGATCGCGATAATATGCGCGTCTTCGAAGATGACTTCTAACTTCATCTTCACGGCACTCGCCGTGGGCTCTTCGGGGGCGGGCAGGGCGACGGTTAAGGTGTCGGATGGATTTAAAACGGTGCGACGATCAATGGCTACGCCATCGCGCGTGATTAAGCCTAGGTCTAAGGCTTTTTGAACGCGTGATCGACTGATGCCTTCGAGTAGGCCCGAAAGAATTTTATCGGCACGCGCCGCGGTAGCGTCGGCCGCAAGTTTAACCTTATGCATCTCGTGCGCCGCGGTGGGCACAATGGGTGCACGCTTGTTGCCATTGCGCGAGGTCTTGATGACGGTGCGCTTAGGCGGAAGAACTTTAGGCGAAACCTTGCGGGTCTGGGCTTGGTGTTTGATCGAGCCCGGAGAGGGTTTTGACGCAGGTTTGGGAGCGGATGGCATTAACGTTTTTTACCTAAAAGGTAGTCAGGATTTAATTTCTGTAAGGACTTCGGCAGGAAGAGTCCATCCTTGCGAATGACTTTACCGTCAAAACGGACCTCACCGCCACCGTATTCGGGGCGCTGAATGCAGACCATGTCCCAGTGAATCGAGGAATGGTTGCCGTTATCGGTGGTTTCGTAGCACTTTCCGGGGGTAAAGTGGAATGAGCCCGCGATTTTTTCGTCGAATAAAATATCCTGCATCGGATTAAGGATGTGCGGATTAAAACCGAGGGCGAATTCACCGATGTAACGTGCACCGTCATCGGTGTCTAAGATCTCATTCAGTCGTTTGGTATTATTCGAAGTGGCTTCGACGATTTTGCCCTTACGGAAAACGAGACGGATATTTTCAAACGAGACACCTTGATAAATGGTGGGGCAATTATACTGAATCACGCCTTCGACCGAATCGCGAATCGGGGCCGTGAACACTTCGCCGTCGGGGATGTTGTGCGTCCCGCCGCAGGGGATCGCGCTCATTCCTTTGATGGAGAATTTTAAATCGGTGCCTGGGCTAATTAATTGCACGTCTTTGGCGGCCATCATGGTTTCGCTCAATGCATCCATGCCTGGAATCATCCGCGAGTAATCAAGCGTGCAGACCTTAAAGAAAAAATCCGCAAAGGCCTCGGTGCTCATTTTGGCCTGTTGTGCCATCGAGGGAGTGGGCCAGCGCAAGACAACCCATCGGGTTTTATTCACGCGCCAATCAAGTGTCGCTTGCATGGCTTCACCGTTGGCTCGTGCCATGGTTGCCGGCACGTCA
This sequence comes from uncultured Opitutia bacterium, assembly GCA_903909465.1. GTDB lineage: Bacteria > Verrucomicrobiota > Verrucomicrobiia > Opitutales > UBA953 > UBA953. The sequence continues at coordinate 13,598 of CAIVVQ010000050.1, forward strand.
CTGGACTCAAAAATATTTTCCGCACCACGTACGGCGATGTAGCCTTGCATTTTCTTCATGCGGGCTAACTCAAACTCATTCACTAATTTGAACTGCTCTTGGGAACCGGCCCGTACGAGTTCACGTGAGACTCGAGACTTCTGTAAATTAACCATGGGGATCGCGCCGCATTTGCGGGTCGCCCGAATGAGGGCGATCACGAAATCCTCAGGTACTTCGGCGGCATCAATCAGAACCTTATCACCCTTTTTTAAAGCGATGGAAAATCCACAGAGCACATCGGCCAATTGATGATAGCGAGAGTCCATAATACCGCTGACACTTGTCATGTGTGCATGCCTTTCCAAGCGTGAAAGGGGTGCTTGCGACTTTTTATCTTACCGTTTACTGATTTTCTATGTCATCCGCCGGACCCACCGAACGTGCCCAAGCCTTAACCGATGAGGCCGCGTTTGATTTTGCCGTGGGCGATGAGGCAGCAGCGCTCGCAAAGCTCAATGAGGCAACCGCCCTCGATGCACTTTGTTTCGAGGCTTGGTTGGCCAAGGCTGAAGTCCATTTCTCGCTGCGCCAACTCGACGAAGCCTTGGCGGCAGGGGAGCGGGCCGTTCAATTACGCCCTAAGGACATTCACATTCACACCTCGCTTTCCCGTATCTGGATGGAGCGGGGCGACAAGCCAAAGGCCGAACACCATGGCGCTCAGGCTCGGATTTTAGGTTGGGGCGATCAAATCAAGCAGCCCGAGAGCGGTCAGCCGGGGGATATTTCATAAGGGAATAAAGTGTGACAGGGAGAAACTGGGTTGTGACACCGTGACACGAGAACCGGCCAAGATTTAGGCAGTATATTGCCTTCTAAGGCCCGCCTAACCTTAAAAAACCCCGTAAACGTTTGCTTAATCGGCTTAAAGTCGATTTGGCATCTGTTCTGCATATTGAAATTTGCCCAGAGGGCACACTCTCACACACCTAACCCAATACTACCTATGGCTAAAAACACTAAACTCACGGTCAAACCCCTCGCGGATCGCGTCCTCGTTCAACGCATCGAAGAGGGCGAAGAAATCAAGGGTGGCATTATCATCCCTGATTCCGCCAAAGAAAAACCACAAGAGGCTCGCGTCATCGCCCTCGGTACTGGCGCCCTCGATAAGGACGGCAAGAAAATCGCTTTCTCCGTTAAGGCGGGCGACAAAGTTTTAATCGGCAAATACGCTGGCACCGAAGTGAAGCTCAATGATGAGACCTACCTGCTGCTCTCCGAAAACGAAATCCTCGCTGTCATCGAATAATTTTAACTCTCACTAATAAACTCCTATGTCTAAGAAACAAATCCTGTTTGATGAAGCCGCTCGCCGCAAGGTGTTGAATGGCGTTTCGATTCTGGCCCGCGCGGTCAAAGTCACCCTCGGTCCCAAAGGCCGCAATGTGATGATCGATAAGAAATTCGGTGCCCCTAAAGTCACTAAAGACGGTGTCACGGTGGCTAAGGAAATTGAATTATCCGATCCCTATGAAAACATGGGCGCGCAAATGGTACGCGAAGTCGCTTCCAAAACTGCTGATAAAGCGGGTGACGGAACGACCACTGCCACGGTGCTCGCTGAAGCCATCTACAAAGAAGGCCTTCGCTTCGTAGCGGCTGGTGCTAACCCCATCTTCGTTAAGCGTGGTATCGATAAGGCCACCGAGTCTGTCGTTAAAGAACTCGCGAACATTTCCAAGAAGATCAAGACCCGCGAAGAAATTAAGCAGGTCGCGACCGTTTCGGCGAATTGGGATTCCTCTATCGGTGACATCATCGCCGAAGCGATGGACCGCGTGGGTAAAGACGGAACCATCACTGTTGAAGAAGCCAAGACCATCGAAACGACGCTCGACGTTGTTGAAGGTATGCAATTCGACAAAGGTTACCTCTCGCCCTACTTCGCAACTAACGCTGAAACCCTCGAGGCCATCCTCGAAGACGCTTACGTTCTCCTCTACGAGAAGAAGGTTAGCTCCATGAAGGACTTACTGCCTCTCCTCCAAGAGGTCGCTAAATCCAGCAAGCCTCTCCTGATTATCTCCGAAGAAGTTGAAGGCGAAGCCCTCGCTACGCTCGTCGTCAATCGCCTCCGTGGCACCATCAATGTCTGCGCCGTTAAGGCTCCAGGCTTTGGTGATCGTCGCAAAGCGATGATGGAAGACATCGCCGTTCTTACGGGTGGTCGCTTCATCACTGACGACCTCGGTATTAAACTCGAATCCGTCAAAGTCGCTGACCTCGGTCGCGCCAAACGCATCGTCGTCGATAAGGAAAACACCACCATCATTCAAGGTGCAGGTAAGTCCTCCGACATCCAAGGCCGCGTGAAACTTATCCGCCGTCAAATCGAAGAAACTTCGTCCGACTACGATAAGGAAAAATTGCAAGAGCGCCTCGCGAAGCTCGCCGGTGGTGTTGCTGTCATCCACGTGGGTGCTGCCACTGAAGCTGAATTGAAGGAGAAGAAAGACCGCGTCGATGACGCCCTCCACGCTACTCGTGCCGCGGTTGAAGAAGGTATCGTCCCTGGTGGCGGTGTCGCTCTCCTCCGTACGGTGAAAGCCATCGACAGTGTCATCAATATTCTCGTCGGTGACGAAAAGATTGGTGCGCAAATCGTCCGTAAGGCCATCGAAGAACCTCTACGTACGCTCTGTGCCAACGCTGGCGTCGAAGGTTCACACATCGTCCAAGAAGTTCTGCTCAAGCATAAGGGCGCGAATGGTTACAACGTAGCCACCGGCGAATACGAAGACCTCGTTGCAGGCGGCGTAGTCGATCCTACCAAAGTTACGCGTACGGCCATCATCAACGCTGCTTCGGTAGCGGGATTGTTGCTCACGACTGAGTGCTTGATCACGGATCTCCCGGAAGAGTCTAAGTCGTCTGCGGGCGGCGAACAGCACGATCACTGAGCCTAAACGCTTAGCTCGTTAAACAACGGCGCCCATTACGGGCGCCGTTTTGTTTTATATTAACAGGTCCGTATCGGTTTGGTTTGCGTAGGTTCTTTTGGCCGACTGAATGGATGCATGCTGCCCAAACCCCTGGTGCTTTGTTTGACCCTGTGCTTAGGGTGGGGTGCGATTCTGCTGTCGGCGGTGCAGATACCGGCAACTTCCATGCCGACATCCTTTGCGTATGTTCTGCAAGCGGATGCTTTAGGAGAAACGCCCGCTAACGTCGCTGAAAAACTTATAAAAGCACAGCGCGACTGGATTGTACTTGATGCACATTTTTCTGAAGAAGTCAGTTGGGAGGCGTCTGATTTGAAACTTATACGTTCGGGAAATCCGCAACGCAAAATACTCGCATACGTTTCCATCGGTGAAGCCGAAAACTATCGGCCGTATTGGAAAAGAGTTTGGTTTAAGAATGGTAAGCCGACCGCCCAGGCGCCCACGTGGTTGCTGCAGGAAAACCCCGAGTGGAAGGGTAACTTTGTCGTCAAATATTGGGACAAGGATTGGCAGAAAATCATTCTTAATTCAATTCATGAAGCTATGACCGCTGGCTTCGACGGTGTGTACCTTGATATCGTTGATGGTTTTGAGACTTTTGAAAAAGTGGGCGATGATTACGACGAGAACCGATTGAACCCGGAGACCAAACAAACCTACCGACGCGACATGATTGAATGGGTGAAGAAAATTGTCGCTCAAGCTCGCACCACTAAGCCCGACGCCTTGGTGATTCCGCAAAACGGTTCTGCACTCTTGGA
>CAIVVQ010000051.1 GCA_903909465.1 uncultured Opitutia bacterium
GGCTGCCAAATGTTATCCCGTCACCCTTACCGCTGGGAGATTGCTTAATGTCGAAGGGCAAAGGCAGAGCCGGATCGCACACGACGTTGACCGAGGCCGCTCGCCCCGTGGTTGAAGCCCTCGAAAAATATGGACGCGTTTCGCGCGGCGTCATTCAGGCCCGGGTCGGCGCTCGCCGACATTCCATCAAGGTCGCTGCATTGCCTGGGTGCTTACGCATCGTCGTAGTTTCTAAAGGCTCGCGCCAAGAGCTGCACGCTTACGGTATCACTTTGCCTAAGGCACAAACCATTCTCACATCGACAGAGTTTAGCGGATACTTGATAAATTTCGTCGGTGAATAATACCCCGTCCATCCTTGCTGAAGTGACGCCCGCCGATTGGTTGGCGGCAGGCGAGGGTTGGACGCATTGGCCTTACTTGGCGCGCTTTAAAGTCGAAGGCCTGCCCCAAGATTGGCGTGGTTTTTTAAAAGGTCGCTTTGCCGCAGTGCTCGAAAGCGGACGCACGGGCAGTCTTTGTTTCGCCGTTCCCGCGTCCGATAACACAAAAGTTTTTTCCGCCGATGGACGCGTGGTCACACACGAAGCAGCGGGCGCTTACGAATCGCCCAAAGAAAAGCCCCTGGAGCATTTAAAGCACTGGGCCCAGACCCATCGCGCCCCGCGCCTATCGGGCTGGCCCGATTTTCAAGGCGGACTGATCCTCGCACTCGGCTATGAATTAGCAGCGCAATTTGAACCTGTAACCTCAGCGGCGGCCGACCCCGCTGCTCCAACCGCCGTCATCTTAGAGGCGAACGAGGTTTGTATTTTCGATAAGAACCTCGGCGAACTCACCGTCGCCATTCTTTGTGCCGCCCATGAACGGCCCGAAGCCGTTTGGCGTCTTGCGCGTTCGCGCGCCCAAGCACTGGCCGCGGATTGGATGAATGCCCTGCGGGCACCGGCACCTGTTTTTACGGAAACCAAAACGTCGGCGGTCGCCATCGCAGAGTCTTTACCGTCGCCCGCTTTTCAATCGGGCGTCAAAAAAATCCAAGACTACATTGCCGCCGGCGACACGTATCAGGTTAATTTATCCACCCGACTCGAACTCGCAAATTTAGATTTAGCACTCGCCTACGAAGCGATGCGACAAGCCAATCCGTCCCCGTACATGGGCTACCTTCGTTTCCCCGGTGGAGCATTAGCGTGTGGGTCACCCGAATTACTCGTGGAGGTTTCCAAAGGAAAAATTCTTTCGCGTCCGATTGCGGGAACCCGTCCGCGTGGAGCCGATGACGCGGCGGACGCGGCATGGGCAAAAGAACTTTCGGCGAACAGTAAAGAACGCGCTGAACATTTAATGTTGGTCGATTTACTAAGGAATGATGTTGGACGCGTGGCGCTGCCGGGCACAGTTAAAGTCCCGGAGTTCATGGCCATCGAACGCTACTCACACGTGATGCACCTAGTTTCCCAAGTGGAGGGTAGCATTCATCCACAAGCTGGACCGGCCGAAATCATTCGCTCACTTTTTCCGGGCGGCACCATCACCGGCGCACCCAAAGTTCGCACGATGCAAATCATCAGTGAAGTTGAGCCGGTTGCTCGTGGGTTTTATACCGGTTCTATTGGCTGGTTAAGCGCATCGGGCGACCTCTGCCTCAATATTATTATTCGCTCACTCTGGTCGTACGAAGGACGCTGTTTCGTGCAAGCGGGCGCTGGCGTGGTCGCGGATTCTGATCCCGCCCAAGAATACGCTGAATCCATTCGCAAGGCGCAGGCACCCCTGATCGCGGCAGCACGCGCCGCTTCACCATTATGCTAGCTTGGCGTAACGGCGAATATGTTACGGTACCTGATGGCGCCACCGTCGCCCAGATTCATGAGGGATCTTCGCTGTTTGAAACCTTTGCACTGCGCGCGGGCCACGTCGAATGCCTCGCTGATCATTGGCAGAGACTCGCCTTGAGTTGTCCGCGGATCGGACTGAGCGCCCAGAAATTAATTTTAGGTCAATCCACCGATCGCGCAAAATGGTCACCCATTCTCCAAAAACTTCTGAGTGCGGCCGGACTCACGGATGCGATTGTGCGATTAATTGTGGTACCGCGTGATGACGGCTTGAGCACCGAGTGGGTTACGCTTCGCCCGTTGCCCGAAGCGGCTCCCACGACTGATTTATTTTTATTAAAAACAGCACGCGATAAGCCGGAATGGTTGCCGCGTCCTAAAAGCGGACCCTGGAAAAATTCTGCGGCCGCGTGGAAAGAATTAAAATCCCTGACTGACCGAGCGAATGTTGAGGGCGTGCAATTGGACGTAGAAGGAAATGTTTCCGAATGTACGCGAAGTGCGTTGGCCTGGTGGGACGGCCATCAGTGGTCTTTGCCTGCTGGCTCCACAGGCTGCTTACCCAGCACCGCGGCTAATCAATTCAAAGGCGTTCTCAGTCAGGCCAAAGTTCCATTTCAAGAAGTCGCCGCACCGCTTCCGGGCGCGGTCGAAAGCATTCTGGTTCTTCGCTCTACTTTATTGGGCGGCTCGAGTTTAGTGCAAAAAGTTTTCTCGGCGGACGGAAAAGTCTGCTGGCAAGCGGGGTCCAATCAGGCACAAGCGAAGGCTCAACAAGAGGCGCTTCGTGCCTGGCGCGCTCAACGCTCAATAAATTTAGCGTAAACCGGGAGTGCGGTTGAGAAAATAAAAAGCGTTAAATAAGCGACGCTCACTAAAGCGGAGAGGGCGACGGCCACGAGTAGTGTCGCCAAGCGCGTTTCCTTTTCGGCCTCACTTTGGCGGAATGCTTGGATCGCAATCCATGTCGCAATCGCGCCCAGCACGAGTAGCCCGACCAGCATACCGGTGAAGTGATTAAAGAATAGACCAGTGAGAATGGGCAGGGCGCCAGGTTCACCTTTAATTAGGGCAACAAAAACCGGTTGAGCACGAAAGGTAACAGCCCCGACGGCGGTGGGAAAGGCGGCGGTGAGAAAGACCGCGAGCGCTGAGACTATTTTTTGTTCCCTAGGGTTCATATCACGATGTTTAATGCCCCCGCCCCTGCGTCAATGTCAGGATTCGCCCTCGCTTATTAAACGCCTTCACCCTATATTTTTCATCCATGGAGCCATGGTTTCTCTGGTCGGTCTTTATAGTGCTTAACGGTTCAGCCGCAGCGATTTCATTGGTCGCGGGAGTGGTTTCCGCCTTTTCACTCGGTGAAATCGAGGAGCTTCGTCGGCGCGACGCCAATGTCGCGATGGCGCTCGAGCGTTGTCGCGGCGACCAAGGCAACACACTGGCCGCCTTCGAAGTCCTAACCGCTGCCTTTGTCGGCATGAGTGCATTGCTCGGCGGCATTCTCATCGGAACGCGCTTAATTCAGCAGGCGGATGGCGGCTGGCAAATTGCCAGCCTGATTGGTGGTGCGGTCATCATCCTCTCATTCTTCATGGCGTGGTTGACGATTATGTTGCCGCGTAAATTGGGCATGCACTTCCGCATCGTCCTCGCGCCACGCATCACGCCCAGCCTCATGCTCGTGCGCGGGGCAGCTTTTATTCTTCGTCGCTTAGGAAAATTCCACGACACCATGGCGCCCCCTGAAGAGGCTGGCCACGATCGCGCCGATGCCGACATCGGTAGCCTCGCCCAGGCAGCGGCTCGCGAAGGCAAAATCACACAA
>CAIVVQ010000052.1 GCA_903909465.1 uncultured Opitutia bacterium
TGCATTTCGTTAGGGTCTTTCGGAAAGGATATTCTCATACGAAGGTCCGCCTCGGTGCCCTTGCCGTGGGGTGTGAGCCAGTCGCCTGCTTTCAAGTCGTACTTGTACCACTCATCGATTTTCGGAATTTGCAGGCCGCGATCAGGATTGGCGTTATAAAATTTTACGTGGAGTGGACGTGGATTGATTCGGCGAGGTAGAATAATTTCTTGGGTGAGGTCGGCCTCATCCGGTTGATCGTAGACGCGCGCCGTGTAGTAACCCTCTTTCTTGGCCTCGAAGTAGAGTCCGCTCCAGGATTCCACTTTCTTAGAAAACTTTCCGCCCTCATTGGTTTCGCCGCTGAATTCATTTGGCTCTTCGGAGTTTAAGGCACGACATTGGATGATAGTGCGGGCGGCGGGCACTGGCATTCCGTTTTCATCGACCAACTTAAGGTCCACCTGAATATTGCTGGCGTGAGCGGCAATGGTGAGCAGGAGCCATGGGAAGATGGATTTCATTTGAGACCCCCCACGTTGATCATCGAAGTATAGGTGCGGGAGATGACGGGTAGGGCGACATTTTTGAAGTCGCTATGTAGCCACCGCTTTTTTTGGTCACTCCGTTCGTGCTCAGCGGTGGGCCAGTAGAAGGACTCACGCCCCTCTTGCTCCATATCGAAGTTAAATCCTACATTGCCCGACAGATAAGAGATGGCCGCGGCGTAAGATCCTGCCGGTAGGCCGCGTGCGAGCAGGTCGTAGATGACTCTTGGTTCGCGGGCCTTCGCGGTCGCAATATCAGAGAAGGAGCTAAAAACTTCGGTGGCGTAGAACGGAGAGAAGAACGGTTTTACGCGGAGGTATTCGAGCGGAATCGTCAGTGCATCAGTGGGTGAGTATTGCACCTGCAGGTATTCATCCTCGTCGCCCCAGTAGAACCAATTTTCGTTGAACTCCCAGCCGCCTTGCGAGCGGCTGACCCAGAAGCTGGCGCCGGAGCTGTACCAGCCGAGCCCTTTCACGAGCTCTTGGAATTTCCAAGCGTTGGAACTGAAGTTAAACCCTTGGCGCAGTAGCAGTGAAATAACGGAAGCGTTTTTAACCGAGTCCGCCTTGGCGAGGACGTCATCACCCGGGGAGAAATAATTATACATGTAGGGTGCGGCCTTGGTAAACTGTCCGCACCAGGTTAATCGAGAGCGAGGGTCCGAGCTCGAGAATAGTTTACACCAATTACGTGAGTAGAGGTAGGGATCATAAGTACGCCAGCTGGACTCAGTCATATTGGCGGCTTGCGCGTTGGAGTGATAACTGGCGTTGAATGCTTCGGCTGGCATCGCGGCATTGATGGCGAGGTAAGCGGCGGGGTTTAGTCCGCCCCGTTCGATGGCATTGCAGGCGACAAGGTTGCCGAGGCTGTGCGCGGCGACAGTAATTGGGGCACCTCCAGTGAACCCCAGTCGAGAAGTTAATCCTTCGCCGGTGAGGAGCGCACGGAAGACTGCTTCGTGATAATCAGGCGAGGTATCGCTGCGCCAGGTCACGCCCACGAAGCGGGCTTGGCTACCGAGAACGTAGAAGCGTTTGAACATTTCGCTATTCCAGCCGCGGGCCTCTTGTCCGTTCACGTTGAAGCCATGAATGAAGACGAAGTATTTATTTTGCGTTTGAGAGTCGGGTAGGCCCTTGGGCTCACTCGTCTGTGTTGGCTGACTAAAAGAATTTGGCTCTTCTGGGATGCGGGCGCCATCGTACGTCGTGGCTAGGTCGCGCAGGTTGAGGTGGCGGTACATGGTTTCGACTTCGTTGAGTTGGAGCGGCAGTTCAAACTCAGCCAGTTTTACGCCCTGTCTTTCGATGCTAAATACCAACGGTTCCTTGGTGCACTTATTGCCCTCGAATAGGATAACCGAGTTAACTTTGCTTATGACTGCTTCGAGGAATGCTGTGGGCAGTTCATACTCAGTGGTCAGTCGGTGAACTTTAGCGGCTTCGAGTGACTGATTTAGGGTATCGCCAAAATTTTTCATACCGCACTGTTGATTGAGCCAACCTGCATTCCAGGCGTTAACGGAGGCGTGAACTAAATTCACGGCACCATCTTTTTGGCGGAGAATGTAGCGGGTCGCACCATCGGGCGGGTAGATGCGAATGAGTTGATTGATGTTGAGGTTGACCGGGAAGAAGTCGACCAAGTCGCGAAGGGTGTCGACGTGGTCATTATTGCAATCAGAAGTCGTGCGCGTTGGCCCTGGAATATCGTCGCCCTTACATGCGTTGATTTCGGTATCGTTATTAATCCAAAAATAATATGGCGTATTTTTCTCTGGTATTTCGGTGTCTTCGATATGGCCGTCGCGATTGACGTCGACGTTGAAGCCGGCGCGAATCATGTAGAAATCATCGACGAAGCCATTGACGGGCGAATTGCCTACGGGCTCGATTCTGAAGCGAACACCTTCGGTGCTATCGGCTTCACTAAAATTAAAAGCGAGGTAGGCGTTTTGCCATGCGGCCGCGCTGTTGGGAGAAAAAACTTTGCTGACGATGAGACGTCCCGTCTCCGTTACAAAAGTGATACGATAAGAGGCGTCGACACCATCAACGGCTCGAGCGTGTTTCCAGACTAGAAGGTAGGGGCCGGGAAGTCGGTTTTCGATGTGTTGGGTAATGCCATAATTAATTTTTATGAATCGATCACCATCAACGCTCCAGGTTTCGACCGTATTGCCTTTGAGGGGCTCCCAGCCGCCTACAAATGTGAGGTTGGCCCAATCGGCATCTTTGCCGCGAAACGCTTTGACGAGATGATTCTTCAGCTTGCTGGTGGATAGAAATGAGCCGTTGGTAAGGAAATTGTAGGGCTTGTAGTATTTTGACTGCAGGGGCTGAGGGTAGACGGGCGCGTTTTTTGCGTGAGGTTTATCGTTAGCGTCGGTCGGGTCGGTGCCAGCGAGGATTTCATCTAAATCATTGAAGCCGTCATGATCGCTATCGGCGTCATTTGGATTGGTGTCGGCTTTAAGTTCTTCGGCAAGGGTGAGCCCGTCGCCGTCGTCATCGGACAAACCGTCAGTCGGGTCATTAAGGTCGAGCCCCATGCGCAATTCAATGACGTCGGTGATCCCGTCGCCATCGGTGTCGGTGAGCATGCTATTGGAGGGAAGGCCCGCGAGGGGCAGCAGGCCGGCGATCAGGCCGGCCGCGAGCAGCACGAGAATGGAAAGGAAAATCATTTTCATTCCATCGATTGTAATTCGCGGCGGAATAAAACAATGCGAAGGACGTGAGGTTCATTCCGTGGGCGGAATGCGTTAGCAGGGGCTGGAGGCTTGTGCGGTGGGCCCACTACGAAAATAAAAAGGCCACTCGGGTGAGTGGCCTTTTTGTTTTATAATAAAATTATTTACTGCTTAGGCGCTTCTTCGGTTGGGGCAGGCGCAGGTGGAGCGAGGCGTTTCTGCATCGCCTCGAGCTGTTCATTGCGCTCCTTCACGGTCTTTTCGTAAATCTCAATGCGGCGATTGAGCTCAGCGATTTGTTCGGTCGCCTTTGTCTGGAAGGCTTTGTATTCTTCAATCTTCAGATTGTCGTCGGCGATGATTTTAGAGGCATCCACGATTTTATCGGTGAGTTTCTCGTTATCTTTCTTCGAAGCAGCCAGTTGCTCATTGGCCTCTTGGCATTGTAGCGTGATGGCTTCGCCGAATTTTATGCTCGCGGTTAATTTGATGGAGAGGTCCTTGGCTTCAGCGGTGCGGGCGGCGATTTCAGCTTTGGCGTCGGTGAGCTTTTGGTTGAGGTCGTTGATCTCGCTGTTTTGTGCGGCTACTGTCTTGGTGAGTGTCGCTACTTCCGCTTGGCTTTTCTCGAGGGCTTCCTTGAGGTTAACGAATTTAACCGCGATGATGGAAACCAAGGCGATGAAAACAACACCGAGGATGATAGGGGTGGTATGCTTTTTAATGTCCATGGGGTTTAAAAATTAGATTTCCCAGTCTCCGCTGGCCTCGGATTGGGCAAGTTGAGCAACGGTGAAGCCTGCGAGTGACTTGTCAAAACGTTTTGAAAGCTCGCGCCAGAGGTTGGCGACCTGTGGGCCAGAATTTCCCTTTAACGTGATTTTGGTCTCAATCAGGTCTGGCTCAACCACGGTTAGGACGTTCTTAAGTGTGATGTCTTCGGCATTGCGGGCGAGGCGGTAACCGCCGGTCTTGCCGCGTTTGGAATCCACGAGGCCGCCTTCGCGTAA
>CAIVVQ010000053.1 GCA_903909465.1 uncultured Opitutia bacterium
ATTTCTAAACACTCCTGCACGCGACCACCGCGAGTCACGACATCTTCAGCGATTAAAACACGTTCGTTTGGACGGAAGGTGAAGTTGCGACGTAAGACGAGCTTATCGTTTTCTTTCTCCACAAAAATAAATCGCACGCCCAACTGTCGCGCTAACTCTTGACCGACCACCAGACCACCCATCGCTGGCGCCAAAACCACATCACAGGGATGAGCCGCTAACTTTGGTCGAAGTAATTCAATCAAGCGCGTGACCTTGTCCATGTGCTGACAAACTTGTGCACACTGGAAAAAATGTCCGCTATGCAAACCTGAGCGTAAAACGAAATGCCCCGTGAGCAACGCCCGGGAGTCGCGAAAAATCTGCAGCACTTCTTCTTGGGTCGAATTCATAACTTCTAAATAATTGAGGGGTTTAAGGGTTGAGTGCGAGGCGATAACATTGCCCCATACTATAAATAAGAAAGTTCGACCCCCTCCCTCTTTCACCCTACTGACCATTCCGATTGCCATGCAAGAAACCCCTGCGAACCCAGCGCATCGCGCCCGCTTATATATCAAAGCCTCCGGGATTTTTTTCCTGTGTTTAACCGTTGGACTCTTCTTTTGGAGTCAGAACAAACACTCCAGCTCAAAAGTACCCGCCCGCATGGTCTGGATTCCAGGCGGCACATTCAACATGGGGAGCTCAATAGCAACTGACGTTAAGCACAAAGAAGAAGGGCCCGCCCACACTGTCACCATTAGAGGCTTCTGGATGGATGAAACTGAAGTGACCAATGCACAGTTCCAAAAATTTATCAACGCCACTGGCTACGTCACCGATGCCGAAAAAGATTTAAGTGCCAAAGATTTTCCCAATGCACCGGCCGAATTTCTAAAAGGCGGATCACTGATTTTCCAACACACGAAAGGCGTCGACCCTTATCAATGCGGGACGAGTGGTGATTTGCCTTGGTGGAAATTCACACCTGGCGCGACCTGGCGACAGCCCGAAGGACCTCAATCCAACATCAATGACCGCATGGACCACCCAGTGATTTGTCTCACCTGGAAGGATGTTCACGCTTACACCGAATGGGCAGGAAAACGCTTACCCACCGAAGCCGAATGGGAATTCGCTGCGCGCGGCGGCTTGAAAGATAAACCCTACGTTTGGGGCGACGAAGAAAACCCCAACGGTAAATACATGGCCAATTACTGGCAGGGAAATTTTCCCGATGTCGACACGGGTAAAGACGGCTTCACCCAAGTCGCACCCGTGAAATCATTCCCAGCCAATGGCTACGGCCTGTATGACATGTCCGGCAACGTCTGGGAGATGTGCGAAGATTGGTACCACCCTGATTTTTATAAAGTTTCATCCAGCGACAACCCACGTGGGCCCGCCCTTGGCTATGACCCCGAAAAAACGGGCTTCGGCGAACACGTTATTCGCGGCGGCTCCTGGCTCTGCGATGAAGGTTACTGCTTCCGCTACCGTCCTTCCGCTCGTCAAGGTTTAGACACGCTAACGTCCACGAATCACGTCGGCTTTCGCTGCGTGGCCGACGGGCCGGTTCCAAACAAGAAGTAGGCCTTACTTCTTTTCTTGGTAATCGAGGTTCTTGCCAAAAGTTTCTTCCATCGTGGCGAGCGCGATGAAAGCTGCACCGAAACAAATGACGCCCAGGATGACACCGGCAATCGGTGGAGAAACGCGCGCCGCATTCAAGGGCATCGCTAAAAACGTGAACAAGGCCGTGAGAGGCACCAGCGAGCCGCGTGCAAAATTAGGTACCGTGGTCGCCACCGTTGCACGTAAGTTAGTGCCAAACTGTTCCGCGGCAATCGTCACGAACAAGGCCCAGTAACCCATGCCAAAGCCCATCAAGAAGATGAGTCGATAATAGGCCGTCGAGCTCCACCCGCTGGAGCCGAAGAGGTAAAAGCCCACACAGACCAAGCTAAAGAAGAGAAAACCCATTACGACTTTTTTGCGTGAGCGAAGCAGTTGACTGCTCACGCCACTGGCAAGGTCGCCAAACGTCAGGCCAAGGTAAAACGCGGCGACCGACCAATTATCCTTAATGGGATCGCCTTGAATACCACTAAAGGGGGCGAACACGGTCGAGGCACGCTGCACCAGTATGCCAATCATATACCAAGTCGGCAGGCCGATGAGAATACAGCGCAAGTAACGCATGAATCGATCGCGACTAGAAAATAGCGCAAAGAAATTACCACGCTTGACCGAACCTTCAGAAAAATTATCGCGGGCCTGTTGATACATGCCGGATTCACGGACGCCGACGCGCAAGGCGAGAAGCATCAATCCAAGTCCACCACCAATAAAATAGCTCATGCGCCAGCCCTCAATCGGTGCGCCGAATAACCCGCCCACCGTCCGACCGATGTCACCCACGTGCTCTGCCATGTAACCTGCAACGACCGCACCAAAGACGCCGACGGTGGCAACCAGCGCTGTACCGTAGCCGCGTCGCTCTTTAGAAAGCGTCTCGGAAACAAGGGCGATGCATCCTCCCAGCTCACCGGCCAAGCCGAGGCCAGCAATGAATCGCCACGTCGCGTAAGCCTCAAAGCTATGCACAAAGCCGTTGGCAATGTTAGCGACTGAATAAAGCAAAATGGAACCGAAGAGCGTGGTGAGACGGCCCATGCGATCGCCGAGAATGCCAAAAAGAATGCCTCCGATAAGCATACCCATCATCTGCCAAGAAAGGAGATCCTGATACCACGCTGCCCCGCTAATCAAGTGACCCAACCCCAGTCCGGTTAGGCTCTCCTTGCGGATGGTCATGAATAAAGTGAGGTCGTAAATATCAACGAAGTAACCCAGGGCGCCGACAATCACGGCGGGCTGAAGTAAGTCCTGCCACAATGGTCGTGGAGTCGCCGAGTAATCAGGGTGATTCATAAATTAATTCTTAAGTCCGTGGAGGTTGGCCATCGAGATACCTGAAAGCATAGCCCCTGTCACCCCCAAGAATCCTTGGTCGGTTCCAATAATGAATAAATTATTTAAATCCGTACGTCCGTCCCGACGTTTCACGGGCGATCCATAAATCGCACCGTTTAAGTGACCCGTGAATTTACGCACCGTCCGTGGAGTGAAAACATCCGTCGAAGTCAGTGCCGCATCATGCACCGCGATTGAAACCGCGGGAAGGTGTCGACGGGCCACGGCGTTTAACTGCGTCAACCAAGCTTGTTTTTGCGCCAGGTATTCAGCCTCAGGTAAGCCACACCAGGCATCGTGATTGGCTAAGGCCGTCACACGCAACCAGCCCTCGTCGAGGTGCCGCCCGGGACCATATTGATAATTATTGGGAATGCAGATAACGCCTGAATTCGGATCCACGAGTCCCGCCGGTGAACGGTAGCTGAATCGCTCAGCATCACAGAAAAAGATGATCGTGTCCGACCAACCGAATTTTGCGAAATCATCGGCTCGGTAAGTGGTAATGGTTTCGGCGTAACCCAAGCGCCCGATGGCCGAGGCTGAAGCCTGGGGCTCCGCGTCCGAACGCATGCGCTGCGTTTCCACTGCACCCGCCGATGAATACACGCGGGTGGCCGTCACCTCAGTGCCATCGTCCAACTCTAAGGCCGCTA
Organism: uncultured Opitutia bacterium; assembly: GCA_903909465.1. Lineage (GTDB taxonomy): Bacteria > Verrucomicrobiota > Verrucomicrobiia > Opitutales > UBA953 > UBA953. The sequence goes on from CAIVVQ010000053.1 coordinate 3,615, forward strand.
CGCTGCCCGCCTTAACCACGAGGCTCTTCACGCCGCACTTCATCCGTCGCTCTACATTGTGCTCGCGACAGCGGTCCAACAAAAGACGTACCACCTGACGGACCCCAATAAAGGGTCGTGCAAATCCTTCTTTGAATAACGAACGCCACATCACGGCGAACTGAGAAATTTCGATATCATCCTCAATCGCACTACCATAAAAACAGGTCGGTAGTAATAACATGTCGCGAAGCAACGGGTTGCCGAGTTTTTCGTCCAGCAATGCTCGTGCCGAACCACCCGAGGCTTCTAGTGCCGCTTCATCCATACCCGTAAGCATTTCATCAAAGGCCCGAAAGCGGTCCACGTGCTGAGGAAAAGCGTCGGCCACGTCGGCCACTAGATCATTAAAATTATTATTAATTCTTAAATTCTTCCCTGCCATCGTAACGCGCGAACCCATTTGCGGGCAGAGGTCTAGTTCTTCGCGACGAATCCGCAACTGACGCATTAATTTCACCAACGGCGCACCCTTCACTCCTTCGGGCACCCAGTTGGTCAAGGCA
>CAIVVQ010000054.1 GCA_903909465.1 uncultured Opitutia bacterium
CCCGAGGTTTACCTGTACCCACTTGCATACCTCCCTGTTGTGGTTGAATTCTTCCCTCATGATTATGCCGAATCATCGGTTTACACGACCCGCGAGGAAGCCCCCATTCTTGTGCAGAATATTGTGATTAGCCGATGAGAGAATCTGTTACATCCCTTTCGCGACGCGGCTTCACTTTGATTGAAGTGATGGTCTCAACGGCCATCATGATTGTGATCGTGTTAGCCGTTGTGACGGTCGCTTCCGATACTTTTAAGGCCTACGATAAAGCGGTCGCAGATCTAACCTCACAATCTGAAGCGCGCGGGGTACTCGATTCTTTTGAAAACGATTTTCAGACGGCAGTCATTCGTCCCGACGGTCGTTGCTGGATGGAGGTCGTGATACCTGGCGGCAAACAGTCACCATCGCCATTAAATACGAACAACGTTATCGTAGGTAATGTGAAGGCGATCGACCAAGCCGTGGTCATGCTTTTTTCATCACCTGCGGATCGTCCGCGTTGGTCACCAGCTTCTTCAGGTACACGAACCGCATTTAAAGGTGATGTCTGCGCGGTGGCCTATCGATTGGGACAGTCATCCCCATTCGATACACCTGGCGACCCAATCCAGCGTGTCTACGGCGTCTATCGTACCATCATTGACCCTGAGAGCACTTTTAAGGAGGCGATACCTGAAATTCTCTACGATAATCCTGCCGCGATCCCCCTAGTGCCATCGACGCCCACCGGAACGGTTTCGACCTATAAGTCACCGATTAGTTATTGGGGTAGCAGTACGAAACGTAGCTTCCCTAACTATTCCGCTAGTCCAGCAAAGATGGATAGTGCGAATTTAATTACAAGTGCGGTGAGTACTTCGGGTACAACCTTCACCCCTTGCTGGACGTTGGATCAGTCTAATTTTATCGGCGCCAACGTAGTATCGATGAACTTTATTTTCTGGTGCAGCTCGACGCTCTCTCCTCAACCATCAACTAAAGTCACCGGTGCTTTTTACGATCCGCTGGCTCGTCCGGCCGAAATGTTACGTCCGGTTATGGCTGAATCTACAACCACTGATCCAGTAAGATTTTCAACTGGTTACTCGGATGCGTTTAGCAATAGCACCAGTAAAACATCCATTTCTAATTCTAATTCAGCTCAGCTACGTTGGGCATCAAAGGGCGGAAACGTCCTTGCTCAATCGGGCACAGTGCCTCACCCCTATGATGCCTTTGGCAATCGCCTACTTGTCTGTGCCGATCGCATGTACACTGACATCACGCCTACTCCTTCCACAGCATCATCAGCAACTGCCTTGAAGTACCTCCCGTATCGATTACGTGCAGTTGAAGTCTCAATCACGATTTTGACTCCGGAAGGTTCGAAGGAATTGCGCGCACTCCAGCAAATCTCTGGCGTTAAGAGTGTTATCGGTGTGAAGATTGAAGACCAAGACTTTATGCGTATCGTTTCGCAATACGGCAAAAACTTTACGCGTTATATTCGCCTTCTCGGCAATGGGGGTTGAGCGTTCGTTCATACCAACAAAAAGGGCGTCCATGTGGACGCCCTTTTTGTTTTATAAGATAAATAATTATTCGCTGTAGACGCCCATTTTGCGGAACTTGGCGTAACGCTCAGCGACGAGTTTATCAGGCTTGAGCTTGCTGAGTTCTTTCAAGGTTTCGCGCAATGTCTTGCGAATGTTCGATCCGGTTGCGGCAGGGTCTTCTTGCGCGCCACCGAGGGGCTCCTTAATAACGCCATCCACCACGCCGAGCTTGATGAGGTTAGGTGCGTCGAGACGCAGCGCCTCGGCGGCCTTCGGTGCATGGGCACGGTCCTTGAAGAGAATCGCGGCACAACCTTCAGGTGAAATGACGGAGTAGTAAGCATTCTCGAGAATGAAGACGCGATTCGACACCGCGATACCGAGGGCACCACCCGAACCGCCTTCACCAATCACGAAAGTAATAATTGGCACGCCAAACTGACTCATCTCACGGAGGTTGACGGCGATGGCTTCCGCCACGTGACGTTCCTCTGAGCCGATACCAGGAAAAGCCCCCGGGGTGTCGACCAAGGTGATAATCGGCAACTTGAAGGTCTGTGCCATCTTCATCAAGCGAAGGGCCTTGCGGTAACCTTCAGGATTCGGACAGCCGAAATTGCGACGGAGGTTTTCCTTGGTGTCCCGGCCTTTTTGTTGGCCGATAACCATCACCGGCTGACCTTCAAAGAAAGCTGTGCCGCCGACCGTCGACTCGTCGTCCATATACAGGCGGTCGCCGTGCAGCTCTTGGAAGTCGTCAAAGAGCATCGCAATATAATCCAGCGAGTAGGGGCGACGGGGGTGGCGGGCGAGTTGGACGCGCTGCCAAGGGGTCAGGTTGCCGTAAACCTCGCGACGGGTCTGGGCGAGTTTGGCCTCGAGCGAATTCGCCTCCTTGGTGACGTTCATGCCGGCGGACTCCGAAGAGGCGCGCAACGCAGCAATCTTGTCCTCCAATTCGCGGATGGGCTTTTCGAACTCTAAAGTGAAGCGTGGCTTCGTAACAGACATGCCTCTAAATAGGCGACTCTAGCGGTTAAGGGCAAATGCAATACCATTGCTCTAGACCCAAACGAGGCCGGTTTTGCCCTATTTTTATGTTATTTTAAAAGAATTTTTAATTATAACTTCGCAGGCAGAGTTTGCGGATGTGATTTGCCTGAGGCGTGGTTTCGCTTAGGGTATATGTACGCACTTCTATGTTTCCTATCGATCAACGCAAAAATTGGTACTCGGGTCAGGGGCGTTGGTCAGATGTGCCAGCCGAGCAGTGGAATGATTGGACCTGGCAGCTGCGCAATCGCATCACGACTTTAGTACAGCTTGAAGAATTGATGACGCTGACACCCGACGAAAAAGCGGGGTGCCTCTTTGCGGCCCACAAACTCGCCTTAGCCATCACGCCTTATTTCTTTAACCTGATTGATACGAAAGACCCACACTGTCCGATTCGTAAACAGGTTATTCCAAATATAAAAGAGTCGGTCGTGGCTCCCGGTGAATCCGGCGACCCCGTGGGCGAAGAGGGCACAATGCCCGTCCCCGGAATTGTCCATCGCTACCCCGACCGCGTTTTATTTTTAGTCACCGATCGCTGTGCGTCCTACTGCCGCTACTGCACGCGCAGTCGCATGGTTTCCAACGCGCAGTCGTACGATTTTCACCCAGAATTAGAACAAGGGATTAAGTATATCGAAACGCACCCAGAAATCCGCGATGTGCTGATTTCGGGCGGCGACCCGCTCTTGCTGTCAGATGCGAAAATTGATGCGCTGCTTGGCCGACTGCGTGCGATTCCTCACGTTGAATTCATTCGCATGGGTTCACGCATCCCCGTGTTCCTGCCTCAACGCATCACGCCCGCGTTAGCCGAAATCTTCCGCAAGCACGGCCCGATCTGGATGAGCATTCATACCAATCACCCAAAAGAAATCACCCAAGAGCTGGCTGCCGCCTGCGAACGCCTGTCCTTTGCGGGCGTGCCACTGGGCAATCAATCCGTGCTCTTGAGCGGCATTAACGACGACCCGGAGGTCATGAAATCGCTCGTGCACCGCCTGCTGATGATGCGCGTGCGTCCGTACTACTTATACGCCTGCGATTTAATCGAAGGCTCAACCCACTTCCGCGCACCGATCCAAAAGGGTATCGAAATTATAAAAGCCCTGCGCGGACACACCACGGGTTACGGTGTGCCGCAATTAGTCATCGATGGTCCCGGCGGCGGTGGAAAAATCCCGGTTAATCCCGAATACGTGCAATCGATTCACGATGGGATTGTGGAACTGCGGAACTTTGAAGATCGCCCCTATGTTTACCCGTCCGGCGTACGCTTGCCCGACCCCGCGCCGCGCCTGCTCGATTAATCGTAAAAAGTTTAAGGACACCTAGAGGAAATCTCAGGGTGCCCTTAAAGTGGTGGGCCCGTAGGGATTCGAACCCCAAACGTCTGATCCGTAGTCAGAAATGATATCCATTTCACCACGAGCCCATTTGAAGGTTCAAAAGAACGAAGAGCCCTCTCTTAGGCAAGGAATTTCTCCGTTTTTACTTCGTGGCTCGATGCAGCGCAACCGTGCCGAACAACAGGCTTTCGACTCGAATCTCCCTAAAACCCGCCATTTTCAGCTCACTGGATAATTCTTTGGCATTCGGAAAACCGGCGATGCTCGTGCCTAAATATTTATAAGCACCGAAATCTCCCGTGAGCACGCCCGCTAAGATCGGTAAGAGCAGACGGACGTGAATGAAGTGCAGCGGACGAAACCAAATTTGCGGCTGTGAAAATTCTAAAATCAAAACGGTGCCACCATCGCGCGTGATGCGGGCGAGCTCGCTGAGTCCTTGCGCGCGGTTTTCAAAATTACGCACGCCGTACGCAATCGTCACGACGTCGCAACTTCCGGTGGCGAGGGGGAGTTGCATGCAGTCACCAATTTTAAATTCTAAGCCAACCGCTTCCTGTTGGGCGCGACGACGGCCAATCTCGAGCATGGGCTCACAGAAATCGTAGCCAGTGATTTCAGTCTCACGGGGGAGGGCGCGGCGAATCGCGAAGGCGACATCTCCACTGCCCGTGGCGAGGTCGGCCACATTCCGCGGTTTAAGCTCAGCGACGGCGTCTACGAGTCGATTACGCCATAGCACACAAAGGCCCAGACTGAGCACGCGATTGGCAAAGTCGTACCGCGAGGCGATACCTGAAAACATTTGTTTAACTGCGCTGCCAAGGGCCATGCCTCACCGTTCTCGTACTGCGGGGGGAGGTCAAGTCCACGCGTCAATCTTTAGAGAAACACTCCGCCGCCCAATAAAACTCGGTCGCGGTAAAGGGCGAGGACCTGACCGGCAGCCAAGCCGCGCTGTGTTTCTTTGAAGACCAATTGTGCTGTGCCATCGGCCTGCGGTGTAAAGTGAGCCCAGGTCGTATCATCGCGGTACCGCACGCGAACTTCGATGTCTTGCTCAGTGGTGACGGGCTGATTGATCCAACTGAAATCATGAGCGAGCGCACGGTCGGTATACAGCCCTGGCGTACCTGGTTTATCAAAGGCCACATATAATGTGTTCGACGCAAAATCTTTTTTAACGACGACAAAGTATTCGTTGTCGGTGTTCGAAGGAAGCCCGATGCCTTTGCGTTGTCCGATGGTATAACGATGCAGCCCGCGATGCCGTCCGATTTCTTTACCGTCGGCTCGCACGATGGCACCATCTTTATCGGGAATATGTTTTTCGAGGAAATCTTGCACGGGTACTTGGCCGAGGAAACAAATCCCCTGGCTGTCCTTACGCGTGGCATTGGGGAGCTTGGCGTCTTCGGCGATTTTACGCACTTCAGGCTTGGTGAGTTCGCCCACTGGGAACAGGGCCTTGGCGAGTTGATCCTGGCGGAGCAGGGTTAAGAAGTAGGACTGATCTTTATGCTCATCGATGCCTTCGAGTAAATCGAACGTGCCATCCGCGTTCACGCGTCGGCGCGCATAGTGCCCCGTCGCAATGTAATCGTAACCTTGCTTGAGGGCTCGACGTTGGAAAACGCCAAACTTCATTTCGCGATTACAAATGATGTCGGGATTCGGCGTGATGCCGCGTTGATAACCGTCGACTAAGTACTGCACGACGGTTTCGCGGTAATCCTTAACGAGGTCGATAATCTCAAAAGGTATTTTGAGGTGCGCGGCGACGGCTTGGGCGTTGCGGACGTCATCCTCCCACGGACATTCCCCTGGGAAGGGAAGGCCTTCCTCGTTCATCCAGGTGCGGAAATAGGCAGCATGCACTTCGTGCCCCTGCGCCTGCAGGCGCAACGCCGCCACGGCGCTGTCGACGCCGCCCGAAAGTGCTACCAGGATTTTAGCCATGCTTGTGGACGGGAGGTTAGAGCCAGACGGGGCGGTCGGGCGAGAAAGGAAACCGTTAAAAAGCTTGGAAAGTCGGGGGTGTCGTCACCGACCCGTTTATGTCCCTTGCCACGATTGCGTCAGGTGTTTTTGCTGGGGTTATGCGCCTTGCCCTCGCTTATATTTTCCTCGGCCTCAGCCCCTTAGTTGCTCAATCCAACCTCGCCGCTGGGATGCAACAGGACATTTCCGATCTCAAAATCGAGGTCGATAAATTGAAAATGGAGAATGCCGATTTGCGCGAAGCGATGGCAAAACAGAAAGCTTCAGCGGCGCCCGCGAGTTCCACCGGCGAAATCGCCAACCGTCAACGCAACGAGATTTTTAATGAAGTGGACCGTCGTCTCAAACAACAAACCGCGGACGTGAATGCGGCCTTGGCTGAATTGACCCGCCAAGTGAACGCGAGTTTGGCCAAGTCCCAGACTAATAGTAAAAATACTAATCAACCCGTTGCCGCTGCCGCCGCTCCCGCCGCCGCAGCCGTTGCGGATGATAATTTACCGGCCGACATGCCACGTACGGGTGTGACTTATAAAGTTAAACCGGGTGACACTGTCACGCGCATCGCTCGTCAACTGAACTCGAAGGCGGATTGGATTTTGAAAGCGAATAAACTCACCAATGCCGCCGCCTTAAAGGCCGACGCTGAAATTTTCGTACCTCAAGCCGAAACCCCCGCCCAATAATTACTTTTCATGGCAACTCCTCCTAAGAAAAATCTCGGTCGCGGTCTCGGCTCACTCATCGGTGGCGGTATCAATAGAGCCAACGCCGAAACGCCAGCAGCACAGCCCGCCACAACTACGGTTATTGGGCTGACATTATTGGAGATTCCCCTCGGTCAGATTGTACCCAATCCCCGTCAGCCTCGTCGCGAATTCGACGACGCTGCGATTAAAGAGCTGGCTGAATCCATTCGTTCCGAAGGCCTGATGCAGCCAGTAGTGGTGCGTAAGATTAAAGATGGTTTTGAATTAATCGCAGGTGAACGTCGCTTCCGCGCTTTCAAACACCTCGGACAAAAAACCATCACGGCCCGTATCCTTGAAGCGAGCGACCACTCGAGCGCGGTCTTAGCCCTCATCGAAAATTTACAACGTGCGGACCTTAATCCGGTAGACGAAGCCTTAGGCGTCGCTTCACTCATGCGCGATTTTTCGCTGACGCAAGAGTCCGTCGCGGATCGACTCGGCAAGCCTCGCGCCACGATTGCAAACTTAGTTCGTCTTCTCCAACTCGATCGCGAAATCCTTGGTTACTTATCCAAAGGACAAATCTCCACGGGCCACGCGAAGGTTCTTCTCGCTATCGAAAATGCCGCCCACCGCGTTCAGGCCGTACGCCGCGTAGTGGAGCAGGGTTTGTCGGTACGTGCGACTGAGGCCTTGGTTAAAACTTTTGTTTCCGATAAGAATAAGAATCGTAAGCGCACCGAGAAGACCGTCGTGGAAGACGTGCAGAAGCGCCTGGGCTCACACTTGGCCGCTCGCGTTACCGTGACCCGTAAGGGCAAGAAAGGCACCATCACCATTGCCTATGAAGGCGATGATGATTTGGCCCGCCTGCTTGAGAAATTCGGCATTCGCCTCTAAACAAAAAACCCGCCACGTGGCGGGTTTTTTGTTTCATAGACTCATTAGTATTAGTGGCGGAAGTGACGCATGCCCGTGAACACCATGGCCATGCCACGTTCATCAGCGGCAGCAATGACTTCGGCGTCCTTCACCGAACCTCCGGGTTGAATCGCACAGGTGGCACCGGCTTCAGCAGCGGCAATCAAACCATCAGGGAAGGGGAAGAAGGCATCGGAACAAACGGCAGATCCAGCGAGCGGTAATTTGGCTTCGCTGGCTTTCCAAACAGCAATGCGTGAAGAATCAACGCGCGACATCTGGCCGGCACCCACACCGAGCGTGCGTTCTTTACCGGAGTAAACAATGGCGTTGGATTTAACGTGACGGCAAACGCGCCAGCCGAAGAGCATCGATGCGAGTTCGTCGGCGGTGGGTTGACGTTTGGTAACGACTTTGAAATCGCGGGTGTTGACGGGCTTTTGATCGCGGTCTTGCACAAGCACGCCACCGATAACGGCACGCACTTCGCGCAGTGTATCGGAACGCAATCCGACTTTGGCTTTCATCAAACGTAAATTCTTCTTTTTGCTGAAAATCGCGAGAGCGGCGGGACTGAACTCGGGAGCAATGATAACTTCTGAGAAAATCTCGGCAATCGCTTCAGCGAGGTCCTGATCAATCGTACGATTGGCCACGATGATCCCACCGAACGGCGCTTGGCGGTCGGTTTCAAATGCTTTGTGCCAGGCTTCGAGCAAGGTTTCGGCCGAGGCCACACCACAGGGATTGGTGTGCTTTAAGATCGCGAGGGTGGGGCGCTCAAATTCACCAATTAGGTAAGTCGCCGCCGTGATATCTAAAATATTATTATAACTGAGTTCCTTGCCTTGGAGTTGTTCAAACGCGTCGTGGAAGGTGCCGTATAAGGCGGCCTGTTGATGGGGGTTTTCGCCGTAACGGAGGCGTTGGGCGAGCGAAAGGGTCGTGGTGAAACGCGAAGGCAGGCCGAGCACATTGCCGACTCCGGGTTGGGCCTGAGATTCTAGGTAATTAGCAATCGCGGCGTCGTACGCGGCGGTGCGTTGGAAAACTTTCAAGGCGAGTTCGCGACGGAGTTCAGTGAGCGCTGTAGGATTATCCATCGCCGCAAGCACGCGCTCATAATCTGCGGGGTCGGTGACCACAGAAACGGAAGCGTGATTTTTAGATGCACTGCGCAACATCGATGGGCCGCCGATATCAATGTTCTCAATCGCGTCTTCAAAAGAACAGCCCGGTTTCGCGACGGTGGATTCAAAAGGATACAGATTAACAACTACGAGGTCGATTAGATCGATGCCGTGCTTCTTAGCTTCACCGAGGTGTTCTTCGGAGTCGCGACGGCAGAGCAGGCCGCCGTGTACTTTAGGGTGCAAAGTTTTGACGCGTCCTTCCATGATTTCGGGAAAACCGGTGTGCTCGCTGACGTCGGTCACGGGCAATCCGGCATCGCGCAACATTTTCGAAGTGCCGCCCGTCGAAAGTAATTTGTAGCCGTGTTTTTTAACCAGGGCCTGGGCGAAGGGCAGGAGGCCGGTTTTGTCGCTAACGGAAAGAAGTGCGAGTGGCATAAAAGAGAGGGTTTCTGGGTAGGCGTACGTGCCACTTGGGTCAAGGAAAGGTCATCCACACCCCGACTGCTCTACCCTTGACCCTTTCGGGCATTTCCCCTCCTTTTACAGGCAAATGTCGACAGCTCTTTTGTTCTCAGGTCAAGGCGCTCAGGTAGTGGGAATGGGCAAATCCCTCTACGAAGGCTCCCCCGTGGCACGCGATCTTTACGACCGTGCCAATAAGGTACTCCCGTTCGACCTCCAGCAGGTCTGCTTCACGGGTCCGACCGAAGTCCTCACCGAAACCCGCGTCTGCCAGCCCGCACTGTATGTGCAAGGTTACGCCATCGCCCAGATACTGCGCGAACGCGGCAAGCTGAATGACCTCAAGGCCTGCCTCGGACTTTCCCTGGGCGAGTTAACCGCTTACGCGGTGGCCGGTGTTTGGGATTTTGAAACGGGATTAAAAATCGTCGCCGAACGCGGTCGCCTCATGCAACTGGCCTGCGATCAAACCAAGGGCGGCATGGCCGCAGTCATCGGCGGCACCCGCGAAGATATTTCTAAACTCTGTGCGGCCTTCGATATCGATGCCGCGAATTTTAATTGCCCTGGACAAGTGGTGATCTCGGGTGAGTCCGAAAAAGTTGCACAAGCCGTGGCGCGTGCCAAAGAGTTTGGAGCGTTCAAACTCGTTAAACCCTTAGTCGTCGCCGGTGCCTACCACAGCCGATTGATGGAACAAGCGCGTGCGGCTTTCGAAAAATTCTTACAAGGCGTCGAATTCAAGCGCCCACAAGTCACCGTCTATTCCAATACCACCGGCGGCGTTCTTTCGGAGCCGGCTGATTTACGCACGGCCCTCGTTAAGCAAGTGGTGTCATCGGTCCTCTGGGAAGATGACTGCAAGGCCGCGGCCGATGCAGGTATTTCTCAATTCTATGAATGTGGTCCGGGCGGAGTCTTAGCAGGCATGATGAAGCGGACAGCCCCACAGGCTCCCGTCGCCTCCATGCATGAGTTTGCGGACATTCCTGCTTAATCATTGATTAACCGAGGCTAACGCTGGACAAGTCTCTGACTCACCGTCCTATTACTTTTTAACGCCCTCACTTTTCGCTCTTCCGTGTCACTCGATCACATCCGTAATTTCTGTATCATTGCCCACGTTGACCACGGCAAGACGACGCTTTCCGACCGTTTATTAGAGCACACGAAGACCATCGAGAAACGTCAGATGA
>CAIVVQ010000055.1 GCA_903909465.1 uncultured Opitutia bacterium
CATTTCTTTTGGTGCCGGAGAAACCAAGGTGATTGCGTTGCAACAAACCGAATTCAGCGCCCGACGCGGCGAACTGATTATGTTGGTCGGCCCCTCGGGCTGCGGGAAAACCACTTTGCTTTCGGTAATCGCGGGCACGCTCAAGCCCGATGTCGGCACGGTAGAAGTCTTTGGCCAGCGCCTAGATAAGATGAATCAAGAGCAACTTTCCGAATTTCGACGCAAACACCTAGGCTTTGTTTTCCAATCCTTTAATTTAATTCCCACGCTCACCGTGGTCGAAAATGTGATGGTGCCATTATTGATTCAAGGCGTGGGGCACAATGAGGCCCGCCGCCGCTCAATTATCATTTTAGAAAAAGTGGGATTAAAGGGACGCGAGGATGGCAAGCCGAACGCGCTCTCGGGCGGCCAGCAACAACGCGTGGCAATTGCACGCGCCCTTGTACACGAGCCGCCTCTATTGATTTGCGATGAGCCCACGTCGGCGCTCGATAAAGATACCGGCGCACAAATTATGGAAATGGTGAGAGAGCTTTCACGTTCGCCCGACCGTTGTGTCGTTGTCGTGACGCACGACTTCCGAATTTTCCGTTTTGCCGACCGCATCGCTGAGATGGAAGACGGTCGCATCTCACGCGTGGTCGACGACCCCCTTTCTTTAACGCAGCAAAACATTTAACCCCTATGTTCCAAAAACGCTATATTCTCATCGCCCTTGCGCTTGCTGGCTCCATCGCCGCCTGGCAACTCACGCGCGGAACGTCATCCGAAAAGCCCATTACGCCCCCTCCCTACGAACCTGCGATTCGCGATAAGGATGGTTTGATTTCTGCGGCGGGCCTCGTCGAAGCGTCAGCTGAAAATACTTTAGTGGGCTCGCCCAACTCCGGACCGGTGCTCGCGGTGCATGCTAAAGTTTGGGATAAAGTAAAAGTCGGCGATCCGCTCATCACGCTCGACGACCGCGAACTCAAGGCACAGCTGGCGGTTCAGCTCGCCGCTGTACGCACGGCTGAAGCCGAAGCGGAGCGTGCCGACGACCAAGCTAAGCGCTGGACGGGCATCAAGGACAGCGGTGCAGTGAGCACATCGGATTTAATTTCATACCAACTCGCGGCTAAGGCAGCACAGTCCAAGTTGGCATTGGCGAAGGCACAAGCGGATCAATTAAGCGTTATGATCGACCGCATGGTCGTGCGTGCACCGATTGATGCGACCGTGCTGCAGGTAAATGTTCGAGTCGGAGAATTCGTCGCCGCAGGAATGAAGGCCCCGGTGATTTTAGGCGACATCAGTCACCTACAGATACGTTGCGACGTGGACGAGCAGCTCGCTCCGCGCATGCGCGATGGCTTGCCTGCCAAGGGATACCTTAAAGGTGAGAGCTCGCGCGTGGGCGCCGAGGGACGCGCGATTCCATTAAAGTTTGTACGCATTGAACCGTTTGTGATCCCCAAGGTTTCGTTGACTGGTGCGAGCGTGGAACGCGTCGACACACGCGTGCTACAAGTCATTTACCAATTTGATCGGCCCGGCGACCGTACCATCTTCGTGGGCCAACAAATGGATGTCTATATTGATACCACCAAAACTTCGGCGACGAATGAAGCGGCTAAATAAAAAGTTTCTCATCGCGGCATTACTGCTCGCCGGCTGTGCCCATGAGGCCGCTGTGCGACCCGATGGGCTGGCGCCTGTGAGTGAGTTTGCCCACGCCACCAAGGAGAATAAAATCGCTGGTGAACAATGGTGGAAATCTTTTCAAGATCCTGCGCTCGACGGATTAATTGAACGCGCGCTGAAGGCGAACCCCGACTTGGCCATTGCTCAGGCGCATTGGCGCGAGGCGCGTGCGGGTGTGGCTGCCGTGAACGCCCAGCTGCTACCACGCGTGGATGCGCAGGCATCGTATCAATCGAGTCGGACCTCTGCGGAGTCCGGGAAAAACTTTCCGACGATGCCTCGTCGATTTGATACTTTGACTGTGGGCGGCCAGGTGAACTGGGAATTGGATTTATGGAATCGTAATGCGCTCAATTCGCAGGCGGCACTCGCCGATGCGGTTGCGGCGGGCTACAGCGTTGAGAACGCCAAAGTTTCGTTGGCTGCGGAAGTGGCCCGACTTTGGTTTGCGGTGCAAGCGGCGCGCCTGGACTCGGTGTGCTTATCGGATGAATTTAAAGCACGCTACCGCGAGATGGAAATCACGGAGCAGGCCGTAAAAGCCGGGCTGCTGTCCACGGATCCACTTTCCACCGCTCAACTGGCAGCGGCACAGGCTAAGTTGGACGAATCGAATGCGTCCCGTCGACTCGCTGGCTACGAAGGTGCGCTGCGCGCCCTCATTGGCGCACCATCAAACGAAAAATTACCCGAAACTAATTTTAAGGAAATTAAAATTAAGAAAACGCGGCCAGAATTTGGCGCAGGCATTCCTTCGCAGCTTTTATTGAGTCGACCTGATCTCGCTGCTGCCTCGGCTAAGCTGGACGCTGCGATGTCGCACGAGGGTGCAGCGCGTACCGATTTCTATCCAACCGTTACTTTGAATGGTCAACTCGGTTGGCAGGCCGATCCCGCATCTCGCATTGGTCGCGGCTCGTCGGGCTTTTGGTCACTCATGCCTGCCGTGGATATTCCGATTTTCGATGGCGACCGCCGCGAGGCTCAATTAGAGGCGGCACGTTCGCGCATTGATTTAGCAGGGGCCGAATGGCGCAAGGCTGTCCTCAATGCGTTTCGTGAGGTCGAGGTCACATTAGTGGACATTAAAGAACTCGGAGAAGAAGTTAAATTAGCCGAGCGGGTTCTCGAGGCCGTCACGCAGCGACTGGAGAATGCAAAAACACGATTTACGGCGGGCGTGGCCGATGAGCGCGAGGTTGTCATCGCCACACGCGATCAATCGTTGGCCCGCCGCACGCATGCGGATTTAGAATTTGAACTCAGTCAGACGGTGGTGCGACTCGCGGCCGCTACCGGCGGAGGGTGGGGCGCGCAGGTTTCGCATCCATGATTTCAAAGTCCGTCAATTAGTTCAAAAGGTTGCAACTTGCTGGGTCCGATTGAGAATCGGCCGAACCCCATAAGTTTATGAAATTAAGAAAAATATTTCTCCTCGTTGCTGCGCTGCTGAGTTTAAACCTGCCGGTCTTTGCCGAAGAAAAAGCTTCGGAGGCACCCAGGGATCCGAATTTCCCCGACTCATCTGTTCCCGGCGAAACGAAGGCAGCGCACGACGCTCGTATGGATTGGTGGCGCCAGGCCCGCTTCGGCATGTTCATCCACTGGGGCCTTTATTCTTCGCTCGGCGGTTACTACCAAAACAAACAAGTCAGCGGATACGGCGAGTGGATCATGTTCTGGGCAAAAATTCCTTTAAAAGACTATCAAGCGCTCTCCAAAAATTTTAACCCCGTTGATTTCAGCGCCGAGAAAGTCGTGACGATGGCGAAGAACGCGGGAATGAAATACATTGTTATCACCGCCAAGCACCACGACGGCTTTGCCATGTTTGATTCCAAGGCGAACGATTGGAACATCGTCAAGGGTACACCCTATGGCAAAGATCCGTTGAAATTATTAGCCGAAGAATGCCGCAAGCAGGGCATCAAGTTGGGCTTCTATTACTCGCAGGCCCAAGACTGGAACCATGGCGGTGTTTTCTATAACGACCACGGAAAGATTAAGGACCCCAAGTGGGACAAGGCTCAAGATTACGACACGGCTAAGTACGTTGATGAAACTGTGCTGCCCCATATTGCGGAGCTACTCACTAATTACGGCCCGGATGTTCCTGCCGTATTTTGGTGGGACACACCAGGTGATTTAGATAAGGGCCTAGCGCTGAAAATGGATGCATTGGTCCAAAAATTACGTCCAGGGCTGATTCAGAATAATCGTTTGTACGTGGGCGTGAAGGGTGACACTGAAACACCGGAGCAATATATTCCAGGCAACGGCTTCCCTGGTCGCGACTGGGAGACATGCATGACGCTGAATGATACCTGGGGCTTCAAAACCGCCGATGCGAACTGGAAATCAACAACCGTACTCATTCGCAATCTTGTCGATATCGCGAGTAAGGGCGGAAACTACCTGCTTAATATTGGACCCGATGGTTACGGAGCGGTGCCCTACGAAACGTCAGTACGCTTGGCGCAAATCGGCGAGTGGATGAAAGTGAACGGAGAGGCTATCTACGGAACTGGCCCAACTCCGTTTGGTGCCGAAGCGGGTGAGTTCAGTCCGACCGAACTCGATAAGAAAGGCCGCAAAGTATTTAATTCGGATTGGGCATGGCGTGCGACGACCAAGCCTGGCCACTTATACATCACTCTTTTCACTTGGCCACGCGATGGTTCCATTTCGATTCCGGCGTATGCCCAAAAAATCTCGAAGGTTACGATGCTCGGTAACGCTGGCCTTTCGTTGACCGTTACACAAGACGAGAAGGGCATTAAGATTAGCGGCCTCTCCAAGGACGCGCCAAATCCTTACGCTACCGTTCTCGATCTTGCTTACTGACGACACGCGGGGCGAAAGCCCCCACCTTTATGAGTCCACGGCGTTGATCGCAGTAACTCACGAAGAGCGTATTGTTTATAATATAAAAAATGGCGTCCTGCTTGAAGAGCAGTCCGATGTCGCACGCGTCATCAAAAGAAAGTGCAACGCCCCAGCCAGGCTCGGCGTGCTCGATGTCCTTGGCGGAATAGCCGGTGATGCGAAACGCTTTTACGCCGAGTTTCTTTAGGAAGGCATTTAATTTTTTATCAGCCTTTTTATTTTTGGCATCCGTCCAGGTTTTGCCAGTGGTGGCGTAGCCGGTGATGGTTGCAAAACATTGGGGCCAGCGGGCAGGTCGACGGGGAACCACGAACCGCACTTCGGCGTAGGCCGCGTGCATGCCTTCTTTGATGGCTTGTCTCAATTCTTTGGAAATGGGCATGACAAAAACTCTATCAGTAAAACCCCATCGTAAAGAAAAACCCCAGCGTCTGCTGGGGTTTTGCGTCATAGGCAAAGCGTTTAAGCTTTGATTTGGGGGCGCTTAGGATCGGGCCAATCGATGTGGAAGAACTCGCCGCGTGGCTTGTCGGTCCGCTCGTAGGTGTGTGCGCCAAAGAAGTCGCGCTGACCCTGTAAGAGGTTTTGCGGCAAGCGTTCGGTGCGGTACGAGTCGAAGTACGAAAGGGACGAGCCGAGCGTGGGCACAGGAATGCCGTGCTTCACTGCGAGGGCGATTACCTTGCGCCAGTTCTTCTGTGCCTGACGAACGGTCTTCTTGAAGTAAGGATCCAGTAAGAGGTTCGCGAGTTTCGACTTCTTGCCGAAAGCTTCGGTGATCTTTTGGAGGAAGCGTGCACGGATAATGCAACCACCGCGCCAGATTTGCGCGATTTCGCCGAAGTTAAGCTTCCAGCTATATTCTTTTTGCGCTTCGCGCATGAGCTGGAAGCCCTGAGCGTAAGAACAAATCTTGGAGCAGTAGAGGGCGTCGCGAATTTGTTCGATGATCTTAGCCTTATCAGGATTGGTCATCGCGCGCTTAGGTCCACGAAGGGCTTTCGCTGCAGCGACGCGCTCTTCTTTAACGGCGGATAAGCAACGTGCGAATACGGCTTCAGCGATGGTTGGAGCGGCTACACCCATATCAAGGGCGTTGGCGCTGGTCCATTTGCCGGTACCTTTTTGGCCTGCGGTATCGAGGATCACATCAACGAGCGGAACGCCGGTTTCAGGATCTTTTTGTTTAAGAACCTTGGCGGTGATTTCGATGAGGAAGGAATTAAGGTCGCCCTTATTCCATTCTTCAAAAGTCGTACCGATTTCGTCGGGAGTCATGCCGAGCAAGCCACGCATTAAGTCGTAAGCTTCGCAGATCATTTGCATGTCGCCGTATTCGATGCCGTTGTGAACCATCTTCACGTAGTGACCAGCGCCATCGGTTCCGATGTGTGCCACGCAAGGCACGCCGCCTTTGATTGGCTTGCCGGGTTTTGCGCCGGTGAGCTCAATGCCTGTTACAGCGTCGACCTTCGAAGCGACTGCTTCCCAAATGGGTTTTAATTCAGCCCATGCAGAGGCATCACCACCAGGCATTAAGGATGGTCCGAAGCGTGCGCCTTCTTCGCCGCCAGAAACACCGGAGCCGATGAAGCGGAGGCCCTTGGCCTTGAGGTCGCGTTCGCGACGAATGGTGTCGGTCCAAAGTGCGTTACCACCATCGATGATGATGTCGCCCTTTTCGAAAACCGCAGCGAGCTCGTTGATGACGGCGTCGGTGGGGGCACCGGCCTTAACCAAGATAACCGCTTTACGAGGTTTTTTGAGCGAAGCCGCGAAGGCTGCGATCGTTGGGCAGCCCGTCAACTTGCCGGGGGTGCTTGGGTTTTCTTTGACGAATTCGTCAGTTTTTGCCGTCGTTCGGTTATAAACCGAAATCGCAAACCCGTGGTCAGCGATGTTGAGGGCGAGATTCTGACCCATTACGGCCAGACCAATAAGACCAATGTCGGATTGCATAAGTGGCGCCCATCGCAAACACCCTTGCCCCCCTTGGCAAACCCGAAAAGACCCATTTACCCCTATTTCAGCGAGATTTTGACTTTAGAGTCCGCCTTTCCCCTCGCCACTAAGCGGTCCGCCCCTATGAAATAGGGCAAATGTCACAACTTGTCGGAAAACGCATTGTATTAGGGGTCACGGGCTCCATTGCCGCCTACAAGGCTGCCGATTTAACCTCACAGCTCATTAAATACGGGGCGGAGGTGCAAGTGGTTATGACTCGTGGGGCGACGCAGTTTATTACCCCGATGACCTTGCAGGTTCTTTCGCACCGACCCGTTGGGGTGGACATCTGGGAGGAGGGCACGAATGGCATGCCGAGCCACATCGAAATCGCCGACTCGGCCGACCTCTTATTAGTGGCGCCACTTTCGGCTAACGTGATGGCGGAGTTCGCCCACGGACTCGCCCCCGATTTGCTGACCTCTATTTATTTAGCCACCAAGGGCCCCGTACTTTTAGCGCCAGCCATGAATGGCAAAATGTTGGAGCACCCGGCCACACAAGCGAACCTCGCCACGATGCGCGCCCGCGGTCACGCGATCGTCGACCCCGCCGAAGGCATGTTAGCCTGCGGTTATGAAGGTAACGGAAAACTCGCGCCGGTTGAAGAAATTGTTTCACGGGTCTTGTCGATTTTAGGCTAACCTATGAACGCGGCTGAATTGCGTGAGCGACTACGCAAGGAAGCGGCAGCGATTGGCTTAGACGCTTTTGGAGTCGCACCCGTCGATGCGGATGTGCGTGCGGATTATTTTAAGAAGTGGATCGCGGAAGGCATGCATGGCGACATGGATTGGCTGGCGAAAAATCCTGAACGTCGCACGCAGGCGACGCAGGTTTTACCCGAAGCAAAGAGCATTATCGTGGTTGGGCTTAATTATTATCAGCCGCACCCGCCAGCAGATTACCGCATCGCAAAATACGCGCTCGGTGCCGACTACCATAATGTCTTAGTCAAAAAACTAAAAAAACTTTGTACCGTGATGCGCGAATTGGGTGGGGCCCAAAAGCCCTACGTGGACACGGGACCGGTCTTAGAAAAACCAATGGCAGCCGAAGCGGGATTGGGATGGCAGGGCAAGAGCACGATTCTTTTGCAGAAAGGTTTTGGGACTTGGTTATTTCTGGGCGTGATTATCACGACGTTGGAACTGGAGCCGTCGAAGAAAGAGCCGAACCGCTGTGGAAGCTGTACGCGCTGCATCGATGCCTGTCCGACCGCGGCAATTATCGCGCCCTATAAATTAGACGCACGAAAGTGTTTAGCTTATCTTACGATTGAACACGACGGCCCGATTCCGCTGGAGTACCGCAAGCCCATGGGCGACCGCGTTTTTGGGTGCGACGACTGCTTGGATGTTTGCCCCTGGAATAAGTGGGCGCAAATCACGAAGGAGCAGAAATTTTCACCGCGGCCGCATTTGCCGCTGCGCGAGACCTTAGTTTGGACGGAAGCGGATTTCCTCAATCACTTTAAGGGCACGCCCGTCAAGCGACTGGGCCTGCATCGCTGGTGGCGTAACGCTTTGACCGTTTTAGGCAACAGGGGCGAAGCCCGCGATCTCCCTGCGGTCACAGCCTTGGAGAATCATGAAAATGCAATGGTGGCCGAGCACGCAAAGTGGGCGCATGCGGAAATTGTGGCGCGAGGCTAAAGCTCCTTATTGCCAGCGAGTCGGTCTTTGTTTATACCCATTAGCGTGACGCTCATCCAAGCATACATGGCACTCGCAGCGGTGCTGCTCTTCGCCGGCCGACTTTTTTATAATGCGGCGCCGAGCCTCAAAAGCTTCCGACGATCTAACGGGGCCACCATGCTTTTGCTGTTCTTAGCGGTCGGCTGGTTTGTGCTTCAGCTCCTGAGTTTACCTGAGCCCGATCTAGCGGGGCTGCCCCGCTTGCCGGTCATAATCATTTTTGCGGGCGCTTCACTGGCCACCTATTTTGTTATGCCCGACTTTCTTTCGGTGCGTGCCCTGGGTGTGTTAATGTTGTTCTTGGCGCGACAATCGCTGGATGCCGGCTACCGCCACCTCCCGTATAGTTTAGTAGATGCATCGATTAGCTACGGCCTCCTCGTTATCTTTGGTTTCTGGTGGGCGGTTTCGCCGGTCGCCTTTAATGCACAGTGCGATTGGGTGCTGGCTTCGCCCGCGCGCCATAAGACGCTGGGCGTGATTTTATATTCATTGGCCATCGCCTGCATCGTTCAGGCCGCACTTCTGCCGTGAGCCGTCCGCTCTTAATCGTCGTTTCAGGCCCAGCGGGCAGCGGCAAAACAACGCTGTGTGCATCGCTCATGCAGGCACACCCACAAGTGATTCGCCGCGTCATTACTTGCACCACGCGTGCACCGCGCGTGGGCGAAGTCGACGGCGTTGATTACCATTTCTTAACCAAGGAAGCGTTCACGCAACAAGTGCAGCAGGGGCAATTTTTAGAAAATGCCACCGTGCATGGAAATTTTTACGGATCACGTATCGCCGACGTATCGAAACATTTAAACGCTGGGCACGATGCGCTGCTTAATGTGGACGTGCAAGGCGCCGCCACCATGCGCGAAAAAGCGAAGCAGGATGTGCGACTCGCTGCCTCATTAGTCACCGTCTTTGTGCGAGTGAGCGATCGCTCCGAGCTTCGCCGTCGTTTAACAGGCCGCGGCACCGATCCGGCCGATGAAATCGACCGCCGTGTCGCTGCCGCAGAGTGGGAATTACAACACGCAGGCGACTACCAGCACGTGATTGAGAGCGGTCCGCGCGAAGCCGATTTCGCAGCGCTAGAAAAAATTTACCTCCAAGAGAAAAAGCAGCACGCATGATGGAAAAGGCTGCCATCTCGGGCGTGCTGGATGAAATTGCCGTGTTGCTTGAGCTGACGGGCGAGAATCCGTTTAAGATTCGGGCTTATTCTGCTGGCGCACGTATACTGGAAACGCTCACCGAAGATTTAGACGAATTAATTAAAACAGGAAAGTTGGCCGATGTCCCAGGCATGGGCGAAGCACTGGTGGATAAAATTACAACTCTGCGACGCGACGGCGTTCTCCCGTTCCACCAAAAATTAAAAGCCAGCATTCCGCCGGGCCTGCTCGAAGTGATTCAAATCCCTGGCCTTGGACCGAAAAAAGTCCGTGCCTTATGGACGCAGTTGCAGGTTGAAGACATTGCACGACTGAAGGCTGTTTGCGAGTCGGGCGAAGTCGCGGCCTTAAAAGGCTTTGGCGAAAAGACGCAGAATAATATTTTAGCCGGCATTAAGAATCGCATCGCCTACGCGCAGCGTCACCGATGGGCAGATGCGGCGGAGATTGCTGAGCCCATCTTGGAAGGACTAAAAAAATTACCGCAAGTGAAGATGGCCGAGTCCGCCGGCTCGCTGCGTCGCGCTCGCGAAACCGTGGGCGATCTAGATTTTCTCGTCGGCTCAACGGAACCAGAGCCCATCATGCAGTGGTTCGTGAATTATCCCGGCGTGAAAGAAATCACCGCGCAGGGCGAAACAAAGTCGAGCGTACGCTTTGAGAATGGACTGCAGGCCGACTTACGTGTCGTGCCCCCCGAGCAATTTTATTTTGCGCTCCATCACTTCACCGGATCGAAAGAGCACAATGTTGCGATGCGTCAGCGTGCGCTATCGCGCGGACTTAGTATGAGCGAGTGGGGGTTTAAGTCGGTCGACGAAAAAACCGTCGCGCCTGGCGCCAAAAGCGAAGAAGAAGTTTTTAAAGCCTTGGGTCTGGAGTGGATTCCGCCCGAGCTGCGCGAAGGCGCGGGCGAAATTGAAGAATCGGAAGCGAAGCGCTTGCCGCGACTGGTTCAGCTTCAGGACATCAAGGGCGTGTTTCATAATCACACTACGGCGTCGGACGGCGATCACACTCTAGAACAGATGGCTGCGGCGGCGGAGAAAATGGGGTGGAGTTACCTCGGCATCTCCGATCACTCAAAGTCGAGCTTCCAGGCGCGCGGCTTGGATGAAGGCCGACTCGCCCAGCAGATTGAAGATATTAATAAACTCAATCAGTCGGGCCGTTTTCACGTCCGTGTTTTAAGTGGGAGCGAGGTGGATATCTTACGCGAAGGCGCGCTGGATTTTTCCGACGATGTTTTAGGTAAGCTCGATTTTGTCGTCGGCTCGGTACACAACCTTTTCACTTTAGATAAAGAAGCGCAGACGAAGAGAATCATTAAAGCCATTGAGAACGAGCACGTGGATATGATTGGGCACTTGACGGGTCGGCTGCTCAATCGACGTGAGCCTTACGAGGTCGACGTCGCTAAAATCATCGATGCGGCTGCGGCGAATGACACCATCTTGGAGCTCAATGCGAACCCTTGGCGTTTGGATTTAGATTGGCGTTGGTGGCGTCGAGCCGCTGAAAAAGGCGTGCTTTGCGCGATTAATCCCGACGCACACGATACAGAGCAATTGGGCTTTGCCGCACACGGTGTACGCATTGCACGCAAGGGCTGGCTGACGAAAGAACAGGTTTTAAATACGCGGACCTTGCCCGAAGTCTTAAAGTGGCTGGGCCGAAAGTAAGGTTACGGCTCGCCCTGGGTGATAATCTTCTTCTAAAAAGGAGTCATGCTATTCGATAAGCGCAGACTTTTGCTGATTGCGGGGCCTTGCTCGTTGGAGTCCGAATCCAACTGTCGCACCGTGGCGAAGGAGCTCAAGGCTTTGGCCGCGAAGCACCCCGAGTTGAATATTATTTTTAAAGGTTCTTACGATAAGGCCAATCGCACCTCATTGGGTGGCGACCGCGGGCCGGGCATGGAAGCCGGACTCGCCTTACTTGCGATGGTCAAAAAAGATTTCGGCTTTTCTGTGCTCACCGACATCCATGGCCCCGATCAATGTGAGCAGGTCGGCAAGGTCGCTGATGTTTTACAGATTCCCGCTTTCATGTGTCGGCAAACCGACCTCTTAGTGGCGGCGGCGAAAACGGGTCGCGTGGTCAATGTGAAGAAGGGTCAGTTCCTTTCGCCCTTTGAAATGCGTTTTGTCGTCGATAAATTAAACGGCGCCGGCGCTGCAGAAATTTGGCAAACGGATCGCGGTACCACCTTTGGTTATCAGAACCTCGTCGTGGACATGCGCTCGTTCCCCATCATGGGCGGCTTCGGACACCCCACCATCATGGATGCCACGCATGCGGTACAATTACCGGGCGCGGCGGGCGGCTCATCGGGCGGTCAGCGCGAATACGTTCCAGTTTTAGCTAAGGCTGCACTCGCAGCGGGTGCGGATGGTTTATTTATGGAAACGCATCCTGATCCATCGAAAGCGATTTCGGATGGACCCAGCCAAGTGCCGCTTTCCGAATTCCCAGCGCTAGTTGAATCGTGCCTGCGCGTCTGGAAGGCTGTTCGCGCCTAACGTTGAAGTAGTCGCTCGGCCGCTGCACGGTCGAACTTCCCGCGTAAATCGAGCGGGAGTTTTTCAACGAAGATATAGTGCTTTGGACGCGCGGCGGGCTCGAGTGCTTCGGCTGCCTTATGAATAGCGGCAGTATTGTATTCGCTCGCGACGACACACGCCACCACGCTCTCGCCCCAGTGGGCATCGACGACGCCGAAGACGTGAATGTCTTGTACGGTCCCAGAAGATTTTAGAACGGACTCCACGCGCTCGGGGTCAACCTTTTCGCCGCCGGTAATAATTAAACGATCGGCCCGTCCGTGAACTTCAACCGTGCCACCAGCGTGGACCGTACCGAGGTCGCCCGTGGTGTAAGGGTGTGTAATCGTTTCGCCGTTCCAGTAGCCGAGTCCGAGTGCGGGTGAATCGATAATGATTTTATGGTCCTGCTCCTTGAAGCGCACACCAGGCAGGGGAGTGCCCGCGAGGGATTTTTCCTCCCAGATACGTTCGGGCGGACAGAGTGCGCAGGCGGCCGCGGTTTCAGTCATACCGTATGTCACATAAACAGGCAGGCGGTGAATCCGGATTTCGTCGAGTACTTGATGGGGGATGGAGGAGCCACCCAGGAGGATGACCTTGAACCGTCGCAACCAGGTGAGGCCATCGGGGTGATGAATGATGCGTGAGAGCTGCGTGGGCACGAGTGAGGCCACCGTAGTGCCGTGCAGCGGTAATTTTATTTCGGGTAACGGCGCGGTCGCTAAGAACCGTCCATCGTAGATGCCGAACTCGCCGCCAGAAACTTGGGCGCGCCAGACAGGCATCAATCCGCTCACGTGCCAGGGTGGCGTGAAGCTTGCACCATGGAGCACGGGCGAAAGTCCACGGGCCTCGAGTGCGCCCTGCAACCCTTTCGCCGCGGCGCGCAAAGTTTTTTTATTATGGATAACGAATTTAATTTTTCCACCCGTACCGCCCGTCGGAATCATCAGGCAATCCATCCACTGGTCGGGCCAATTTTCCGGAACGTTCCCGTGTGGAACAAAAGTGCTGCCGGCAACGGGGGTGCCGCGCGGGATTAAATGAGCGGCGGCATGAAGTTCATTCTGTTCCCAGCGCGGGTTGCAGAGGAAGACGGGACGCGCAATGCCGGTCGCCTTCAAAACTTCCTGCAGGTAAGTTTTATAATCGGAATGAAAAACAGCGAGCGGTCTCATGATAACTCCTTCCAGATTTTAGCCCAATCTAGGTCGCTGCGTCCAGCGACGGTTGGGCCGGCGGAATGGTAGTCGCGGGCATCGTTTTCAAACCGCCCTAACGTGTCGAATCCATCTGCCAGCGTTGAAGATTCTTGCGCCGCCAACCACAGTGCGGCCTGGCGACCAATGGCCGTTTCAAAGGCCGACGAATAAATAACGGGGCCAGTGTGCGACGTGCGCCATTGATGAAATTCTTGCCAGTCGCCGACCAGGGCCGGTTTCACTACGACGGGTCCGCCCCAATTGGCGCCACCGGGTGCGAGAAAAGATTCGTCGAGGGCAATTTTATCGGGACCCAGGGAGGCGTAGCCTGCATGGCCGACGGGTAAGGGCTGCTCGAGAAATTCAATTTGTTTTTCGCCGCGAACGAATTCTGTCCAACTCCGAGCGGCGGCTAGGTCCAGTGACCCGTTGGCATCGAGTCGCAGCGAACCATCTGAAGGCGCGACCAACAAAATACTTTTTATATCGGCGATCGATGTTTGAGTATTTATTTTGAGCTTAATGGTTTTAAAACCTTCGCCCCACTTTGCTTGGGCGAGGGATGGATTGGGAGCAGTCAGCAACCCCGCACATTTTAGTTTTCCAGAAAAACTTTTTATCTGATTCCATGCCGCACAACTACTGAGGGCGGAGCGAAGACAAGGGTAAGTATTTTTATTGGCAGAGACGGTAGCCGTTAGGTGCGAAAGGCTGCACTGGGCAGAGCGCAGCACTTCGCGGGCTTCGTCGACGGTTTCGGTTGGGAAACTGGGCCAGGGCGAAATTTCGCCATAGCCAATTTCATCGTGAATCTCAGTGCGGAGGAGAATTCGATCGACGAACTCGACCACGCCATGGGCGGTCACGAGGGGCTGACGAAACCTTCGACGAACCCTCAAAAACTCGTATTTTCCGCTATTCATTCGGTACAGTATCAGTAATTAACCTAAAGTCGCAAAATCAAATTGCCACACCTGTGGGTGGTGCTTAACACCCTTTGGGGAAACCGACCACTATGGCTTCCTCAAAAAACAAGGCCCGCGTTTCACTAGACGAACGCTTTTACCTTCCCGCTGATCCGTTCTTCCTGGCCAACGCCGGTCTGGGTTTGACGTACGACGACGTCTCCCTGGCCACTCGCTATTCCGAGGTATTACCGCGCATGACGCGGCTGGACTCATCGCTCTCGGATATGCTGAATTTATCACTCCCGATCGTTTCATCGGACATGGATACGGTCACCGAGCATAAAATGGCCATCGCCATGGCGCTTAATGGCGGCCTCGGCTTACTACACTATAACATGAAACCCGCCGAGCAGGTCGCCGAGGTTCGCCGCGTGAAGAATCATATTCACGGTATGATTGGCGACCCCGCTGTTGTCTCGCCCGAGCACACCATCGCCGAAGTCTTGCAGCGTATTGAAGCCGAAGGTTTGGCCTTTAGCACTTTCCCGGTCGTCAATCGCGACAACGCACTCATGGGATTATTGCCCGGCAGTGCAGTGAAGGAACGCCACGGCCGCCGCAAGGTCGCCGAGGTGATGATTCCGCGCGATAAAGTTTTCAGCGTGGTGGAAAAAGACCTCGGTAAAGATCCCATCGCGAAAGCCGATAAATTATTCTCGGAAAACGTCGGACAGAATAAACTTCTCGTCGTTGACGCCAAAAATCAACTGCGAGGATTATTCACTTTAAGTGACATTGAGCGCATCTCCGAAGAATCCCGCGCACACGTGCGCCCAACACGCGACAGCAATTTCCGCCTGCGCGTGGGCGTTGCCGTTTCAGTTCCG
>CAIVVQ010000056.1 GCA_903909465.1 uncultured Opitutia bacterium
AAGTCGCGCCCCGCACACACACTGCGTCCTTTGCTCCGTGCGTATTTGGCGAATGTTCGCCGCGAACTCGCCCGCAGCGAAGCACGCATTGAACATGCTGGCCCTCTTTCGTCCGCCGAGTCCGATGCGATTGCCGCACATTTTACCAAAGCCCTCGGCCGCAAAGTCAGCCCCGTTCTCAGCCGCAACGATGCACTCATCGGCGGCTTCCGTGTGCGCGTGGGTGATGACGTCACCGACCTTACCGCATCATTGCGCCTAGCGAACCTCGCTAAATCCCTTTCCTAATTAAAACACCCCTAAACTAAATTTATAAAACCATGAGCAACGTGATCGACCAAATTCAAAAAGCCATCGCCGGCTTAGACACCCGCGCTGGCAAGTCCAACGTCGGAACAATTGTTTCCCTCGCTGACGGTGTAGCGGCCATCGACGGCCTCTCGGCAGTTATGATGAATGAAATGATTGAGTTCCCAGGCGGCCTGCAAGGCGTCGCCCTCAATCTCGCCGAAGACACCGTGGGTTGCGTGGTCATGGGCGATATCTCCGGCCTCAAAGAAGGCATGGAAGCCAAGACCACCGGTCGTCTCCTTTCAGTTCCGGTTGGCAAAGGCTTGCTCGGTCGCGTCGTTGATGCGCTCGGCAATCCAGTCGACGGCAAAGGCCCTATTCAATCCACCGAGCGTTACCCTGTAGAAAAAATTGCTCCTGGTATCACGCCTCGTAAGTCGGTCGACCAACCAATGCAAACCGGCATCATGGCTATCGATGCGATGATTCCCGTTGGCCGCGGTCAGCGCGAACTCATCATCGGTGACCGCGCGACAGGCAAAACCACCATCGCGATTGATACCATCATCAATCAAGCCAACGCTAATCGCGTCGGCCTTGCTTCGGGTGATGCTAAGTTCCGCCCGGTTTACTCGATCTACGTTGCGATCGGACAAAAGAATTCATCCATCGCCCGCACGGTGGGCGTTTTAGAAAAAGCCGGCGCCATGGAGTTCTGTTGCATCGTCGCCGCCCCTGCGGCCGACAACGCAGCGAACCAACTCTTCGCTCCTTTCTCTGGCACCGCAATTGGCGAGTGGTTCATGGAAAACGGACAAGATGCACTCATCGTTTATGATGACCTTTCGAAGCACGCTGCCGCTTACCGCCAAATCTCGCTGATCTTAAAGCGTCCTTCCGGTCGCGAAGCGTACCCTGGTGACGTGTTCTACTTGCACTCTCGTTTGCTCGAGCGCTCCGCGCGTCTCAATGGCAAGGGCTCGCTCACGGCGTTGCCCATCATCGAAACTCAAGCTGGCGACGTTTCTGCTTACATTCCGACGAACGTGATTTCGATCACCGACGGACAGATCTTCCTCCAAACCGATTTGTTCACTCAAGGTATCCGTCCCGCTGTTTCCGTTGGTCTCTCGGTTTCACGCGTCGGTTCCGCCGCCCAAATCAAAGCCTTCAAACAAGTTGCCGGTAAAGTTAAGGGCGAACTCGCTCAGTACCGCGAACTCGCTGCCTTCGCGCAATTTGGTTCTGACCTCGACGCGCAAACCAAAGCAATCCTCGAAAAAGGAGACCGCTTCGTCGAGCTCTTCAAGCAGCCTCCCACCGCTCCTAAGTCCGCTGAAATTCAGTGCGCGCTCATCTGGGCGATGCAAAATGGTTTCTTCGGCGATGTTGCCGTTAAGTCTGCTACCAAGGCTGCCTCCACTCTGCAAACCCACCTCGAGTCCCTCAAGCCCGCCGTGCTCGCGAAGATTCGCGCGGGTGAGAAGATTGATGACGCCGGTGCGGCTGAATTGAAGTCCGCCTGCGAAAGCTGGCGCCGCAGCTTCAAGGCCTAAGTCTAAAACCTTTTCTTAACTTCACCTTCGATGCCTAAAGGATTACGCGAGATTCGGAACCGAATAAAATCGGTGAAGAGCACCGCTCAGATCACACGAGCGATGCAGCTCGTGGCTTCTTCGAAGATGAAGCGTGCGCAAGACGCCGCCCAAGGCAGCCGCGCTTACGCTGAGTTGCTTGGCGAAATTCTCGATACCGCAGTCGCCAAGGTTTCTGATTTTTTCCACCCGCTGTTAACCAAGCGCACCGTTAAAACGCGCGGCATTTTATTAGTCACTTCCGACAAGGGCCTCTGCGGTCCGCTCAACGGAAATTTAATCCGTCAAGCCGCCGAAATCAAAGACGCTGTCTTCGTTTGCGTTGGACGTAAGGGTGCGCAAGCGATTGCACGCTCCGGACGTAAATTATTGGCCGACTTCCCGGTTTCGGATCGCGCTAACTTTAGCGAAGTCCGCCCCGTTGCCGAATTCTTGCTCAAGGCATTTGCCGATGGCACGGTCGACACGGTTGAAATTCTTTACCCACACTTTAAGAACACCTTGGTACAAATGCCTCGCCTGCAACAATTGTTGCCGGCCGATAGCCTCGCCGCTCAAGCACGCGACCTGCGTGTGAAGTTGGGCCTGCCTGAAGCCAAGGTCGAAAGCGACGAGCGCGAAATGATTTTTGAACCTTCGGCTGCCGCGATTCTCGGCGAACTACCTTCGTTGTTCTTCAAACAGGCCGTACACCAAGCGATTCTCGAAGCCAAAGCTTCGGAGCACAGCGCACGCATGGTGGCGATGAAGGCCGCGACCGATAACGCCAAGAAACTCGCTGGCGCACTTTCCCTCGAATACACTAAGGCACGTCAGGCCGCGATTACCCAAGAGATCTTGGAAATCACCGCCGCCGCTTCCCAAAACTAATTTCTATATAATAACATGAGCACCACTGGAACCATCACTCAAGTACTCGGCGCCGTCGTCGACGTACAATTCCCTGCCGACAAGGTACCTGAAATTTATACCGCGATTCAGATCGACTACAAAGTCGAGAACAAGCCCACGCGCTTGATTCTCGAAGTGCAGCAGCACTTAGGCGCAGGCCTCGTGCGTACGGTC
>CAIVVQ010000057.1 GCA_903909465.1 uncultured Opitutia bacterium
AAATTAACTTTCGACTCGAAACAACCCTTCTGCCAAGGGGTTGTATCTATAAATCATGAACGCCAACCTCGCCCTTATTTTGGCCCTCGCATTCCCTCTCGCGGCCACCGGCCCCATTAGCGGGCCCACCCTGATCAAGGCGGACTCTGAAGCGCCCGCACAGAACAAAGTCACCATCACCGTCAAGGGTGACAAGCGCGTCATCGAGTCCAACGGCATCCCCGATCACAAGGTCGCTAAATACCCGACACGCGGAAACCCTAACACTATTTCCGAACAGAAGTACCACCTCGAAGTCCCCGCTAATCCAAAGCCTACTACTGGACAATCGGGACGCGGTGGTTCCGCCTGGGGCGTCGCACTCAATGGCGTGGTATTCGATCCCGGCACCGCCGAAGTCTACAACGACGGCGACCGCAGCAATCCTTGGCACTACGAAGCACTGATGAGTAACACGGTTATGGGCACGACGCCTAAGATTAAGGTCGGACTCGGACTCGACGAAAGTCACGCCCATGTTCAACCCAACGGTGCATACCATTATCACGGCATCCCCACCCTACTCTTTAATCGACTCTCCGGCGGCGAAAAGAAAATGACTCAAGTGGGCTGGGCGGCTGATGGTTACCCGGTGTACGCAATCTATGGTTACACCAACGCCGAAGACGCCAAGAGCCCCATCAAAGAATTAAAAAGTAGCTATCGTCTGAAAAAAGAGGATCGCCCCGGCGGCACCGATGCCCCTTCCGGCAAACCCGACGGCTCCTTCAGCCTCGATTTTGAATATGTCGCTGGCTCTGGCGACCTCGATGAATTCGGCGGACGCACTGGAGTCACTCCCGAATTCCCCAAGGGAACTTTTTACTACGTGATGACCGAAGAGTATCCGTTTATCCCTCGTAAATTTAAAGGCACGCCAGATGCTACATTCAGTAAGCAAAAAATGGATCCGCATTCTAACCTCGGTGGCCAAGCTGGAAGCTCGAGTCAGAAGAAAAGAAGCGGGCCTCCAAGCGGTGGAATGGGCGGACCTCCTTCCGGACCACCGGAATAGGTAGGGGCGACACTGCGTGGCGCCCTTGCATCAGGTAGGGACGGCGCTCCGCACCGTCCGCTGTATCTTAGGTAGGGGCACGACTGCGTCGTGCCCGTTGACCGTTGAGAGAATAGGATGTCGACGTATATTCGTATGTCGGAATGCGAACGGGCGCCACGCAGTGTCGCCCCTATCCACGATGCAAATGACTAAATTTTGCTCACTTTAATACAATCTGTGTCTGTTAAGTAACACTAAACCATTTGGATTGACCGTCAGGTTAATCGAATTTTTATACCCGAAAACTTTTCCCACCACGCCTATGAAAACCAAAAACATCCTCACTCTCATTGTTGCTGCAGGGCTGACATCATTCGCTGCTAATGCTGATGCAGTAACCACTTTTAATATCCAATATAGCGGTGCAAGCTTTGGCAATAATGCCAGTGCTGTGGGCACCGTCACCCTTGATGAGACACAATTATCTCAGAGATTTGATTGGGGAACTGGAGCTTTGGGTACTACGGTTCTTGGCCTATCCCTTACTGTGAGCGGTGCTTCAATAGGCAATGGCACCTTCACCTTAAGCGACTTCAGTTCTTGGCAATGGGATACTAACGGCACCACTCTCGACTTCAGCAAAGAGCTCTTCGGCCAGACGCTCCAGGGTGGGAAGATATTCGGCGCTGACGATATGTACTCTGACTTTAATGTCTTTGCTTATGATATAAGTGTTCCTAACGGGATGAATTACTTCACTCTGGCGACGCAAGGGGGCTTTGGCGATCTCCTGAAAATGACGAGCATGTCGGCCGTCCCCGAGCCTTCCACCTACGGCTTGATCGGTATCGGCGCACTCGGTGTAGCTTTTGCAGCTCGTCGTCGTAAATTAAAGAAGGCGTAAGCTAAATTAAATGATGGTTCAAAAACCCGACAGCGATGTCGGGTTTTTTGTTGGGGTATGTTTGGGTAGGGACGGCGCTCCGCCGCCGTCCGCTGTATCTTAGGTAGGGGCACGACTGCGTCGTGCCCGTTGACCGTTGAGAGAATGGAATATCGACGAATATTCGTATGCCGGAAAGCGAACGGGCGTCACGCAGTGCCGCCCCTACCTTTGATGCAGCGGCTCGCGCGGAGCGCGAGCCCTACCAAAATCCCCCGTGCCAACGTGCTAACGTGCCCACTCGCCCCCTGAACCGAACCTACACTCCCTCCTTCGGGTCGCGCTTCTTCTTTTTAGGACGCGCTTCTTCGTCGGACGGTTCAGCCGATGCAGGCGCAACATTTTCCGTGCCGCGAATCGAAAATGAATTCGACTCCACCAATTTCAGGCGCTGACGAATTTCAGTAGGGATTTTCTCGCGATCTGCATCGGTCGTAACATCGCCATCAAATAAAACTTTGCCGGCAGCGTCTTTAATCACCGCATGCTTTTTGCCTTCACGCTCATCGACCGCTACCGTGCCCTCCTTATCCGAGGCCACACTACTAGAGGTCACCGCCGCACCATTCTGCGAGCCAAAGCTAAATGAAAAAGATTTAGATTTCGACTGTATCGCAGGCGCACTGGGTGCAGGCGCTGATTCTTTTTCAGGCGCAGCCTCTGGTTGCGGCGCACGCGGCACCACCATTCCAGGCATCATCGGAATCGCCATACCACGCATACGCATTTCGTTAAATTGCTGAATGATTTCTGGTGGGAAGCCCTGAGTTGGATCCAAGATAATCACCTGCCCGCCGGGAACTTGCCCGAGCTCAAAAGTCTGCCCATTAATCGTGAGCCCCATCTTCGGAGGTGTCATTGTCTTTGGCGCATCGGTTGGAGCTGATTCATCCGCTGCCTTTGGTGCGGACTTTGCCGCACTGGATTTCTTTGCCTTTGGCGCAACCGCCACCGGTGCACTGCGCGAACCTAATTTCAAATCAACCTTAACGACTTCATCTTCACGCACGGCGACAACTTTTACGACATCACCCGGTTGGTGCATGCGAATCAACGCACGGAATTGCTCGGGGTTCACCAACACCTGATCATCCAGGCGCACTAAAATATCGTCCTCATCTAACAAGCCCATCGACGGACCCTTCGGATCCACAAATGCCACCATCACGCCGACGCCAGGAGGCACATCTTCAGACGTCACACCAAGGCGCACCCTTTCAGTTACCGCTGCGGGACTAATACCCGCATACGCAAACGACGCGGGCTTCACCTTGGCAGCCGGGGCCTGCGGGGCCGATTCATTTTCTTGGGCCACCAGCGGACCAACTAAGCCGGCGAGCATCAACATGTGCAGGGGGATTTGACGGAGGGAGTTCATAAAATAATTAACTTATAATAGTAAGCGTGGGCGCTTGAGATTTTTGTTTAATAAGTTTCGAGCGGAATAAGGGCCAATTGTTCCGCGGGGCGGTAATCAATTAAGTGCGTTTGCTTCTTAGCATCCGCCCAGTGCGTCGTGTTGTTCCAGCGCAACCGTACCGGACGTGCATACGATCCATCAGCTAATTCTACCGGTGCCAATAGGTCTAGATTAGCAGGTGCCTGTTCGGCACTGACGAGTTCGTAGCGAATCGGACCAAT
>CAIVVQ010000058.1 GCA_903909465.1 uncultured Opitutia bacterium
AGCCACGGAAACTATGATTGGAGTTGGGTCCGACGCGTCGGAGGACGGGTAGCGTGGTGTTGATGAAGTAATTAAGTTCGCCGCCGCGTTGGGCATGTGGGTCTGCGAAGGTAGGCTCCAGGGGGTCGCTCTGCCATTTGAGATTACTGGGAATTTTATCGGGCGAACTAAAATGAAAGAACTGCGCATTCTTTTGATAGTACACCGCCGCTTGTGGATCTTGGTAAGTTTCGTCGGCCGATAGGTGTGCCGCGAAGACTCCAAAGTATAAGAATGTTATTAGTAACTTTCTCATGACTCGTTGGTCTTGGCGTCGAACGCGTCGCGTACACCTTCGCCGATAAAGTTCACCATGATGAGGGTCGAAACCATGCAGGTGACGGTGGAGGTGATGATCCACCAGGAAGACCAGTTTTCTTTGCCCTGTCGGAGTAGGTCGCCCCATGACGGGACGGTCGGGGGAAGTCCGAAGCCTAAGTAATCGAGGGCGGAAAGTGAGGCCACCACGGCGGCGATGCTAAACGGGGCGAGTGTGATCATGACCGAAAGCGTATTCGGTAATATATGTTTAATAATAATGCGCGTGTGGGAGGCGCCGAGTGAGCGCGAGGCGGCGACGTAATCGCGCGAAGCTTCACGATAGGTGGCGGCTCGCATTTGATGAGCGAGGCCCATCCATGAAAACGCGACTAGAATGAGCATCAGAATGATGAGGCTTGGTTCAAAGAGGGTGGCGAGAAAGACGATGGCGTAGAGAAATGGGATGTTGGACCAAATCTCGATGAGCCGTTGCATGACGAGGTCGAACCAGCCGCCAAAATATCCCATCGCGGCGCCAAGGAAAATACCGATGGCGTAGGTGGCAACGAGGTAGAGGGCGGAAGCGATGAGCAGGGTTTGAAATCCGCCGTAGAGTCGTGCAACGACATCGTGACCGGATTCATCGGTGCCTAACCAATGTCCATCGAGTCCGGGCGGCGTTGGGTAGGGGATGAAGGTGAATAGGTTTTCGGGCGGAAGGTGCAGTCCGTTAGGATTGGTTTTCAGCGCAACACCATTGCTATACTTACTGAGCAGGGTGCTATTGCCTTGGCTGTCGCGCAGGCGAAATTCACCATCGAGTTTCCCGTTGATGACAGTCCATGTGCTGCCGCGCGTGCCATCGCTATTGAGTATGAAGACCTTAGTCTCAGACAGCGGTCGATGCTGTTCGTCGGTAAAATACTTCTGTCCGTTTTTGAGTGATTGTTGAACGGGGAGATTAACTTCTGAAACTTCAGTGGGTGAAAAAGGAATAAGTGGAAGCAACACCCAGTCACCTTGATTTTTCTGAGCGAACGCTTGTTGGAGTCGTCGGTAGTTCGGTGTCGTGTCTTCGGCTAATCCAAATGTTTTACCCGAGACTTTTCCCATTAAGAGCGGAGAGCTCCATTTTCCTTGGTAGCTGACGAGCAACGCTTGGTTGCCGACCAATAATGGGCCGAGTAGCGCAAGAAAAGTGAACACACTTAAAACGAGTAGGGACCACCATGCCCGTTTAATGGACCGAAAGCGGCGAATGCGACGCACAGTGATGGGGTTGAAGGCCATCGTCTTATTTGTTGAAGCGGATGCGTGGATCCACGGCGGCGAGACAGAGGTCAGAAATAATATTTCCGATTAACAACGTGAGACTCGAGACCGTGAGCAGTCCGAGGAACACGGGGAAGTCGCGATGCACGAGGCTGTCGTAGCCCAGCAGGCCAAGCCCATCGATATCGAACGTGTATTCGATTAAGAAGGCGCCCGTTAAGAAGAAGCTGAGGTTGTTACCGAAATTCGCGGCGAGGGGGATGATTGAATTTCGTAACGCGTGAACATACACGACGCGGTTGGCAGATACGCCCTTAGCTCGAGCGGTGCGAATATAGTCGGCGTTTAAATTATCGAGCAGGCTGTTCTTCATGAACAGCGTCATGGTTGCAAAGGCGCCGGCCGATTCGCAGGCGAGGGGAAGAATGGTGTGACGGAAGGGTTCGTTCCAATTAAATCCTGAATGTGGGAGCCAGTTAAGGTGGAAGCAGATGAGGTACATGCTGCCGAGTGCGAGAACGAAGCCGGGAACAGCGAAACCAAAAAAGACGAGGGCGGACGTGACACCATCGCCGATTGAGCCATTATTAAGGGCCTTATAAACACCGAGTGGAACGGCAACGAGGTAAGCGATTAAGATACTCCAAAATCCAAACCAGGCAGAGATTGGAATTTTTTCCCAAAGTAATGAGGTCACGCTGCGATCGCTTTCGGCGGAGGTGCCAAGGTTGCCTTGGAGGATGCCGGAGAATTTAGGTGAGTAGACGACGACACGTGTAGCAGGGTTTGGGTCCATCGGCAACGGTGCCGGTTCAGCATTCCATTGGGGTGCGGCCGAACCGTCGGAAAAGGTGACGATTATTTGGGGTGCCTTCTTAGTGGTGACGTTGAGGTGAATGATTTCTTTTGAATCGGAATGTGGATTAGAAATTTCCAGTGCAGCATTTCCGTCAGCATTGAGTCGGACAATTCCCCATGACGCTGGACCTGGGAGTACGCCTAGCCAGATGCCGTAGGCTTCGAGCAGTGGGCGATCGAAACCGTATTGTCGCTTAAGGTTATCGAGTTCTTCAGGTGAGGCCGGGCCAGTCGCGGAGAGACCGGTGAGGCTCAAGTGTTTCTGGCTGGCCTGAAGTTTTTCGGCGAGGGCACGTTCGATGGGTCCGCCGGGGACGAAGCGAGTCAGTAGAAATGCGACCAACGTAATCCCTAGGAAAGTCAGGGGTACGAGCAGCATCCGTCTGAGGATGTAATCGCGCATGCGTTGGATACCAAAGCCAACGTTTGCTAATCGGGGGTCAACCTCCAAAGGACTCGCTTGCCCCGATGGGCTGAGGTGGTTAGGTCAAATCTGTGCCGTTAGCGGAATCATTTAACACCTCAGTGAGCCTAGGCCTAAGTCTATTGGCATTAGTTTTTTCAACGTTCGCAGTCTCGGTGTTGTGGCGTGGGTGGCATCGTGACCCACGTATGGGTTGGGCTTACTGTGTGCTGCAGACGGCTTGTCTCTGGGTAACAAAAATTATTTACCGAATTCGCGTGAAGGGTTTGGAGCAGTTGCCGAAAGAAGGCGGGGTATTGTTGGTGAGTAGTCACGTCTCCTATGTGGACGTGATAATTTTAGGTGTAGTCTTACAACGGCCGATCCGATTTTTATCGTGGGAAGGTTTTGAGCAGCACTGGGTGATGCGCTGGGTGATGCGTACGATGGGGACGATTCCCGTTGCCGAGGAAAAAGCGAAGGATGCGATTCACCGTGCGGCCGAGGCTCTACAGGCGGGCGAAGTGGTTTGTATTTTCCCCGAAGGGCATGTGACGCGAAATGGTGGACTGTTGCCGCTGCGGCGCGGCTTTGAGTTGATCGCACGACGGGCCAATGTACCGATTGTGCCAGTGGCCATTGATGGCTTATGGGGTTCGATCTTTAGTTTCAGCGGTGGAAAGTTTTTTTGGAAGCGACCCAAGCATTTTCCTCGGCCCATTGCGGTGGTCGTGGGTGAGCCCTATCCCGCAAGTGAACATTTAACAACGCGGACGCGTCTGCTCGATTTGGCTGCACAGGCGTTTGCAATGCGTCCTGCATTGAATGGGAATTTAGCTCGTGAGGTTGTACGTGGATTGAAGGCTAAGGGTGGGCGAGTGGCGCTGGTGGATCGCACTGCGGAACGACGAGAGTTTTCAGGCGCACTCTTACTGGCGCTCGCCTCGAGGTTCTCGTTCGAGCTCACCCGTCGCACATCGGCCAAGCGGGTGGGGATTATTTTGCCGCCAGGTGTGGGTGCGACAGTCGCGAATCTGGCCTGCGTTATGGCTGGTAAGGTACCGGTGAATATTAATTTTACTACGGGGCGAAGTCAGGTGGAGTCCTGTCTCGCGCGGGGCGAAATCGATTTAATTATTTCGGCTCAAGCGTTTCAAACTAAGCTCGCGGAAAAGTTCCCGGATTTTCCTTGGGGTGAGCGTGTAATGGATATTGCCGATACGTTGAAGGCAATGCCGCGTTGGCGTTTAGCTTTAGAAATATTAATCGTAAGGATATTACCGCTGAGTTTGTTGAATGGGTATTTCGGTTTGGCGAAACAGGGTGGCGATGAAGAAGCGGCACTCTTATTTACAAGTGGAAGTGTGGGTGAGCCCAAAGGTGTGGTGTTGTCGCACCGCAATATCTTGGCGAACCTTCGTCAGATTGAAGACGCGGATATTTTACCTCGTCGCGCGGTCTTACTTTCGAGTTTACCCGTGTTCCATAGTTTTGGTTTTACCGTTGGCCTGTGGTACTGTCTGTCACGTGAAGCGACTTTGGTGACGGTGCCTTCGCCTTTAGACACCGCAGCAAACATTGAGGCCATTCGTGCAGAGCGTGTCACGGTCACCGTGGGAACGCCTACTTTCTTACGACCATTCCTCCGTCGTGCGACCAAAGAGGATATGCGAACAATTGAGTGGGTAGTTGTTGGGGCAGAAAAACTCTCCGAAGACTTAGCATCGGGTTTTCTGCAACAACTCGATACTTCGATGTTAGAGGGTTACGGTATTACCGAGACGAGTCCGGTGTTATCGGTTAATTTGCCAGACCAGGTTGATGTCGAAGCGCCGGGTGGAGTTTGGCATGGGAATGTAATGGGTTCGGTAGGTCGACCCGTCATTGGCGTCGCGGTACGATTTGTGGATGTGGAAAGCGGGGCGTTGTTAGCACCAGGTCAGACGGGTTTATTGGAAGTGAAGGGCGCGAACGTCTTCCAAAACTATTTAGGTGATCCTGTGCGCACCGCCGAAGTATTACATGATGGTTGGTATCGCACGGGTGATTTGGGTCGGATGGATGACGCCGGCTTTTTATATTTAGATGGACGGCTCAGTCGCTTTTCCAAAATCGGGGGCGAGATGGTGCCGCATGGTTCGGTGGAGCAGGCGATACTGAATTATTTAACGGCCGATACTTCAGCTGAATTGATTGTAGCCGTAGGTGCGCGGGCGGATGCGGCGAAGGGAGAGCAGTTGGTGGTTCTGCACACAGTTGAATTGGATACCGAGGCGGTGAGGGCCGGATTGTTGGCAGCAGGTATCCCCGCATTATGGATCCCAAAAGTGTTTAAGAAAGTACCCGCTGTGCCTATTTTGGGGACGGGTAAGCTAGATTTACGCAAAATCAAGCAGTTGGCAGAGGTGTAAATGCTTTTGGCTCGCTTGTGGCTTAGCATAAGGTGTCATTTTTCTATCTATGCCAAAGTCCAAGAAGACCTCAGCGAAACTCATAAAGTCTAGTAAAGCAACGAAGGCCAAGGCTTCCGCGGCAGGTAATCACAGTGTTCCCGGTGAAAAAGAATTTCGTGACGCCATTTTGCGTCATTTAAAGAGCACCTTTGCACGCGACACGACTACCGCCACGAAGAACGACTGGTGGTTGGCGACGTGTATGGCGGCGCGCGACCTGATGTTGGAGCGCTACATTGCAACGCAAGCGGTACACTCATCGAAGAATGTCCGCCGCGTGTATTATTTATCATTAGAATATTTAATGGGTCGGGTCTTATCCAATAACCTGGTGAACATGCGGGTGCGTAAGGCAGCGACCGCGGCGTTGAAGTCGCTCGGGCAGGACCTTGAAGCGATTGCGGATGAAGAAGCGGACATGGGTCTCGGCAATGGTGGCTTGGGTCGATTGGCGGCCTGTTTCTTAGATTCGATGGCCACGATGGATATACC
>CAIVVQ010000059.1 GCA_903909465.1 uncultured Opitutia bacterium
AGATACGCGGGGCACGACGAAAGGCTTCGGTCACAACTGGCGCGGGTAAATTTAATGCCGCGGCGACTTCACCAATCCGATTGAATTCTTCTTTCTTCAGTGACTGCGGATCCACGCCGACGTCCCACACATCTTCCGAAACCGCCAAAATGTTATTCTGCGAATCGCGAATTTCCCCACGCCGACAATCCTTCTCTTCGAAGACATTGCGGGCCTGTAACGCTTCGGCACAGAGCTCGGGCGCTTCAATCCAATGCAGCCACACCAAGCGTGCGATAACCGCGACGAAGCAAAGGGACACGAGCCAGGCAAGCAAAAGGAAACGCTTTTGCCTGGCTTGAGGCAGGGTCATCGCGTTCGGTTACCCTCCTGTTCCGCCAAAGGACGGAACGCAATGTCGAGCGCTGTCATTCGCGGGCTCAAAGAGTTTTTGCGGGGCGTGGCAGCGGTAAGTCCGGGTGACAATCGCAACCAAGTGACCTGTTCGGGTGTGGGTGGCTTCAGGCCTTCGCCCACACGCTGAATGAGTTGTAAAGTGTCTTGAGATAAATCGCGCTGACGTTTCAGGGCATCGAGTTCTTTTTGTGAATCGCGAATCGAACGTTCAATCCGCACAATCCGCCCGCCGACATCATCCGCCTGCAGCCGTAACTTCATGACGTTGATTAAACCCAGCGCAAAGGTAGCGATGGAGAGAATGACGAAAAGTCCGGTGAAGAAACGGCGTGAGTTCATGCGACGGTTTTACGTACTGCCCGGAGACGGGCCGAACGGCTTCGTGGATTTTGAGTTTGTTCCATTTCCGAAGGCTGAATCGCCTTGCGGGTTAAAAGATCAGCGTAGGCCGTGCGCTCGTCTTGCATGCGATTATCGTCGCGATCCACCGGACGGCCGCTGACGGTGTTCATATAGCGCTTCACCATACGATCTTCGAGCGAGTGAAATGAGATAACCGCTAAGACTCCGCCTAAGTTTAATTTACTGAATGCTTTGGGCAGCGCTTCGGCCAAAGCACCCAGCTCATCATTGATCGCAATGCGGATGCCTTGAAAGGTTTTGGTCGCAGGGTGCGGACCGCGTGGGCCGGGTGCGGGCGGCGCCGCTTCGGCGACGAGCTCGGCAAAAGTTGAGGTGCGACTCAGTCGGCCCGTACCACGTGCGTGCTCAATCGCATTCACGATGCGAAACCAGCGTGGCTCTTCGCCATAATCGCGCACCGCTTTTTCTAATTCTTTACGTTCGGCACGTTCTAAGAAATCGGCCGCGGTGCGTCCGATGCGCGTGTCCATGCGCATGTCATTCGGCGCATCAAAACGGAAAGAGAAACCGCGCTCCGGCAGATCCAACTGGTGTGAAGACACCCCAATGTCCATCAGTACACCGTCGAAACTCCCAGGAACGCGATCAAGGTTGCGAAAATTAACAGGGTGAAAACGAAGCCGTCCGGCATAGCGAGCGAGCAACGGGGCGGCCCGCTCCGCCGCAGCGGGATCTTGGTCGAGCGCATCCACCGTGACACCAGGCGCACGATCCAAAATCACCGCGGTGTGTCCACCGCCGCCAAAAGTACAATCCATGTAAGCTCGTTCCGACTGGGGATTGAGTAGTGTTAAACACTCCTCAAGCAGTACTGGAACGTGATTTGTCATGGACGGCGCGATTGTGAATAAGGTGTGAATTGTGTTATTAACTTCTGGATACAAATTAAATACCCAGTTCACGTAAGGCGCGCAGGATGGTGCGCGTCCGTTCGGAATCGCGATCCGTCTTCGGCGGATTTTTCGAAATGATTTGGAACGTGGTGAAGCCGCCCTTGAAAATCACATCGCGATCCAGGTTGGCTTCTTTCACCACGTGTTCATTGAGCGTGATGCGTCCGGCCTTGTCGCACGAAACTTGAATGCTGTTGGCACCGAGCAAGCTCAGTGCATCCATTTTGTCAGGGTCACTCACCGTCACCTGTAGCGCCGCATCCGAGATGCGCTTTACCATGGAAGGGGGGAAAACGACAATCGAGCCGACGGCTGGGTGATACATCGCCAAGAAGCCGGTTTCGGGTGAACCTTCAAAACGCCACGCGGCCGGAATGGTGACGCGATTCTTCTCATCCAACTTTCCGTGATGGATGCCAGTGAAGAGACTGGAGTTTGAACCAATGGACATGATGTGGGCGGAAGCCCCTTGTTCCCCCACTTTCAACCACTAAACCCCACTCGTCAAGAAATTTGCCCCAACCCATTATTCACACCGATCCGGGCGCGATAAAACGGCCGCAAAAACCCAATTTATGAGCGTTATCAGTCTTTTTATAATAAACTACTGATTATCAATGATTTATGTAAAAAATACCCCAATTTACGGTCGGAGCAGTTTTTGGCCTAAATTGGGGTCCTCGGAGCCCCGGGGGGCGCCCACCCCATATTTGTAATTAAATTATACCTACAAATACCCTATTTTCCCCTAAAAATCGCTGGGCGAAAGGGTTTGCCTTAAAGTCAGGGGTGTGCTCTCTGATTAGCACCGAATAAACCTCTTATGAAGAACGCCGTCACCTACGCACTCCTTGCCACTTCACTCGCCTTCGTTGGCTGCAACACCTACGTTGGTGTGGATAATCCCGATAATTCCAGCTCCCTTTACTCGAACGTGACGGGAACCCTCACGACTCGCTACAAAGCTGAGCCAGAAGCGGTCTTCAACGCCGTCAAACGCGCCATCGACCAACAAAGCGATATCATGAAGCGCATGGGAGAAACCGATCACCGCTCCAAAGACGGCGACGGCTTCGACACCACCGTCTTCGCTCGCGCCATCGGCGACTTAGAAATCAAAGTCAGCGTCGCTAAGTCCGAAGACCCAATCACCAAAGATCCTTTCACCCTCGTAACGATCAAGTACGGCATGCTCGGCAACTGCGAACAAAGCCAGCAAATCGTTTCGAAGATCACTGCTAACCTCCGCCGCTAATCACGTCGGGCGGAACCGCCAACGGACGCCGCCCTGCCTTTACGGCTCGGCGGCGTTCTTTTTTTATAATATATTTAACGCATGGGTAATATCCACGGACATTCATTTCGCATCGCGACCTTCGGTGAAAGCCATGGCCCTGCCATTGGCGTTGTCATCGATGGCTGCCCACCGCGCGTACCTTTCGATCTGAAATTCCTCCAACAGGAACTGGATCGACGACGCCCCGGTCAAAGCGACCTCACCACGCAACGCAAAGAGGCCGATGTTCCTGAAATCCTTTCGGGGCTTTCTAAAGATGGCCTCACGCTAGGCTCGCCCATCGCCATCGTCATCCGCAACGGCGATCAACGTCCACAAGCTTACGCTGAAATGCAAACGGCCTACCGCCCATCGCATGCGGATTTCACTTACGACGCTAAGTATGGTATTCGCGCCGTCGAAGGTGGCGGTCGTTCTTCCGCCCGCGAAACCGCCGCACGCGTCGCCGCCGGGGCCGTTGCTAAAACCGTTTTGAAACATGCCTGCGGTGCCACCATCACCGCTTGGGTGGAACGTGTGGCCGACATTCAAATGCCCGCGACAAATAAAATTCCTTCACTCAAAGAAGTTGAAGCGAGTCCCTCGCGCTGCCCACACGCCGCGACTGCGAAAAAAATCGAAGCCTGCATTCGCGAAGCGCGCAGCGATGGCGATTCCGTCGGCGGCGTCATTTGCTGCGTAATTTCTGGCCTGCCCGCCGGTTTAGGTTCTCCCGTCTTTGATCGTTTCGAAGCCGAACTCGCCAAGGCAATGCTTTCATTGCCCGCCACCAAAGGTTTTGAAATTGGCAGCGGCTTTGCCGGCACCCAATTACGCGGCAGTGCGCACAATGATCTCTTCGTTCGCAAGGGCGGAAAGATTCGCACCGCCACTAATCGTTCAGGCGGCACCCAAGGCGGCATCACTAACGGTGAAGACGTTGTCTTCCGCGTAGCCTTCAAGCCCACCGCCACCGTGCTCAAAGCGCAAGCCACCGTACGGCCTGATGGTAAAGCCACTTCTTTAAGCGCCAAGGGTCGCCACGACCCCTGCGTCTTGCCTCGTGCCGTGCCCATCGTCGAAGCCATGGCTGCACTCGTCGCCGTCGACCATTGGATACGCGACCGCGGTCAAAATGCATCCTTTGGCCGCTGTGGTCGCAAAGCATGACGCCGCTCGTCATTGTCCTCGGACCCGTGGGCTCGGGCCGCACCGCCACCGTCAAAGAGCTCGTTGAAAATGCGTGGCCCGAAGGAAAACACATTCGCGTTCTCACTGAAGCGAGTGAGTTGAAAGAGGGCGCCGCTAGTTCTGACACCTGGACGTTTAAAGACGGCCTAGCTGTCTTGCCGCAACCAGGTACGGAAGATGCGACGATTTTAATTACCGATGGCCTTCGTTCCGCGATTGAGCAAATGGAAGCGCTACACCGCGCCCTCGCCCACTCCGCTTGGAGTTTGCAACGCATCATCACCATTGTTGATTGCCCCCTCGCTCATCGTCATCCCGTCGTGTCTGAATGGTATAATTCCTGCATTCATTTTTCCGACGCCGTCATCCTGACTCGTCGCTGGGAAGTCCCCGGACAGTGGATGAGTAAATTTTTAGAAACCTACGATAACGCTTTTTACCCCTGCGTGTTCGTCAACCTGCTCAAGAACGGCAGCATGGCCAACCCGGCTACCGTGGTACAAGGCGAGCCGCTGCGTCTGACGCACATCTTCGATGAGATCGACGCGGTCGACGAAATGGAATTCGATGAAGACAACTTGCCCGACGAACCCTTCGACCTCGTACGCCAGCCCGATAAATATTTTGCCCGCGATGATTTCGGCCGTCGATTAATTGCCGTGCCGGATATCGCCCCCACCCTGCGAGCCGAGGGACGTTGATTCGCTAACGCATGCGCTGCCTCATCGCCATTTACGCTTGGTTGCTGGCACGACTACCCGAAGCGTTTGCCCGCCTCAATGCTTGGGCCTTAGGTTGGGTCATTTGGTTGATCCGCGGCCCACTCATTAAACGCAACCTGCGAGAAGCCTTTCCGCAACGGAACAACCAATGGGTGCGACGCATCGGTAAACTTTCTTGTCAACGCACCGCCGAGATGGGGCTCTACGCGATTGCATCACCCCTTCTCTCTGAGAAAGAAATTCGCGAACGCATTCAACCTGACCCGAGCATGCTCGAGGGCGAGAGCGCAATTCCACCAGGTCGCCCCGTGGTTTTATTCGTTCCGCATTTTTCTTTAATGGAAATGATGACGGCGGTGAGAATCAGTTACCCAACCCTCGCCGCACGCGAGTGGGTTACCCTCTACCGTCCACTCGATGTCGCCGCCGCCGAAGTCTGGGTCAAAGAATCACGCGAACGCTTCGGCATGAAACTGGTTTCCCGCCGAGACGGATTCGGACAAGTCATGCGTGCCGTGCGTGAAGGCGGCATTGGTTGTGTTCTCTTCGACCAAAATACTTCGGGCGGAACGGCTATTGATTTTTTAGGTCACTCCTGCTCCGTCACCGACCTCCCGGGCATCATCGCCCAGCGATTTCAGGCCTCGTGTCATATCTTCTGGGCCGAGCGATGTGGCTTCTGGC
Source organism: uncultured Opitutia bacterium (assembly GCA_903909465.1). Taxonomy (GTDB): domain Bacteria; phylum Verrucomicrobiota; class Verrucomicrobiia; order Opitutales; family UBA953; genus UBA953. The sequence continues at coordinate 5,586 of CAIVVQ010000059.1, forward strand.
GCTGCCAACTGCGCACTCACGCCCTTCAAGCGCGCGATTCAATGGGTCTGACGCTTGAGTCCAATGCCTGGCTCGCCGAACGACTCAGCTCATCTGACGAAGCCTGTGCCGACTGGCTATGGGCCCACGATCGCTGGCGCCACGGTAAGAAAACTAAGCCGGCGGAACAGGCTTAGGGTCTTTGCCTTCACCGTTCCCACCCTTCTCGGAGTTGCGACCTTTGCCCTCTGGCTTTGCCTTAAGCATTTCCGATCCATATTTCTCTAAAAGTTTGCGCAAGTATTGCTGACGTTCCTCCGGCGAGAGTTTCAAAAGGTTTTCGCGCTCCGCTTTCGCCTCCTCGGGCGTGAGTTGTTTTAAATGGTATTCAAAAACCCTGAAGCCCAATCCGCGATTGGCTTTATCGCGCATATCGCGAAACGCTTTTACTTTTTCTTCGGGTGTAGCGGTTTCAAGTTTGGCAAGTGACTCAGAAAAGTTGGTGCGCTCCTCTGGACTCATGCGCTCGATGGATTCGATTGCTGCCCGCATGCGTGATAAACGATCAGGCGGGAGTTCAATTATCTTACGGATAGCTTGAATTTCCTCGGCTGAAGGTTCGCTCACGGGTGGGCGTGCGCTGGCGCCATCGGGCGCTGTCTTGGGTTTATCATCCGCCTGACCGAAGAGCGTGCCCGTACACACCAGCATCAATAATATAAAACGCATGGCCCTTAGATGTCGGTTTTAATAAACTCCTCAACCACGGAGGAGTCTTCCTCCATCACGGGCGCTAGAATCGCTAAATCATCTGCCACCCCGAAGATAGCATTAAAATTAGCCGCGTCATCGCTCATGACTAAAGCTTGCGACTGACGAATAAGAAAATCTTCGGACCGGTTGTGGCTCACGACGAGCGTCGCGACAAAACAGGCTGCCAGCGAACTCGCCAAAGATGTCCAACGGATAATTTTACGACGAACGCGGGAAGCCTTAACGGCGGTGACCACGCGACCCGAGAAACCAGGCACAACCTTCGTGGCCTCACGGCGGAGGGCCAGCGCGAGGTCGCTTTCAAGGTTAGGAGGAAGGGATTCCATGGCTTAGTTCAATAAATCCAACCCCGTCAAAGGGCTGGGGTTGCAGGTTTTAGGGGGTTTCATAATAATCTTTTAAAAGTTCACGCAGTTGGGTGCGGGCCCGGTGAATCCACGTTTTAACTGAAGAAACAGGGGCTTTCATGATCTTGGCAATGTCCTCGTAGGCCAAATCCTGCTGCACCAATAATAGGATGGCGGTTCGTTGCTCGACGGGGAGTTGCGCCACTACCCTTTGAAAAGCCTCGTCGAGTTCACCGACCCTTCGGGCCGATTCATGGCTCTTATCCCCGGGCTCGGGGGCTGAATCCAACGCCGTCGTAGGCTTACGCGATTTACGACGCCACTCATTGAGCACCAAATTGTGTGCGATGTGGATGAGGTAAGTGGTCAGCTTCGCTTCCGGGCGCCAACGTGCCGCCGCGCGATGCAGACGAATAAAAACTTCCATGCCTAATTCTTCAGCTGTTGTCTGCGAACCGACTTGTGAGCGCAGGTAGGCCACCACGCGTGCGTGGTGACGGTCGACCAATAACCGCAAGGCATCATCATTCCCTTGCGCGACCAACCCCATCAAGCGCTTGTCTTCTTGATCATCAACATCGGGCAATGACTCAAAATCGGCCATTAATCAAACTGTGGGCGGACGAGCAGTGAAAGCCCGCAGAGTTTGTAAGAAGAAAGTTTCGAGCGCCGCCAGCACTTGGTAATTCAATTCCAAGCGTACCCGGGCCGCCTCTAAATAGTCGACCGCACTGGCAACCTGTAAGGCGAAGGCGGGGTGATTACGCCCTGCTAATCGCAGACGTTCTTCTAAGGAGACAAGCATCCGCGCCCGAATGCCACGACGAATCGATTCTTCGTAAGCCTTGTCAGCGTCCTCTTCATCGTCATCAGTGGGAGGCGGTGGAGGTGCCGCCTTCAATCCTTCTTTCAAAAATAGTTCTAATAAGACTTCAAACCGCGCGCACAGTGCGTAAATGGGAATAATAATTTCCGTCGGCCGTTGCGTCGCTGTAATCGGACCAGTGAATCTAACAAGCAGTCGATCAAACTCGCGTAACCAATCCGCCCACGAGGGGTCGGTTAATACCGCGGCTTCGCCCCCAAGGTGAAAGCGTAGGCACCGACTCAAGATGGTGGGAAGTACGCGATAATAATTAACCGTTTGCAGAATAATTAGGGTCCCCGCCGGCGGCTCTTCTAGTGTTTTTAGAAAGGCGTTGGCCGCCTCCGACATAAATCGATCGGGTTCATGCACAATGACCACGCGCCGACCACTGAAAGATGAAAGCCTCAAATCAGCCACCACTTCCAAAGTGTTTTCGATATTAATACGGCGTGACTTCTTGGAAGGACGAAGCACGCGACAATCTGAATGTGCCACGGCATCGTCTGTTTCTAAATGCTGGGCCGCTAACCACTCGCTGGCACGGTCAAGTTGCTCGGCGTTCTGCCCAGTCAGCAAAACAGCGTGTGGCATGCGACCTTCGGCCCGGGCGCGCAACAGAACTTTGAGCGCCGGCAACGATGCGATATCAGCTGAAACGGCGGCGGACTTCATTCCATATCTCCTCGGCGATAAGTTTGGGGTCGCGATTAGCATCGACGACTAAAAAGCGATTAGGTTCGTCGTTCGCTAGCTGACGATAGGCGGCACGTACCTTGCGATGAAAGTCTTTGCCCAGTAATTCAAAGCGGTCCGCCTGGCCACGGTCGCGCACCGCAGCGCGACTCAATCCACAGTCTGGATCCAAATCTAATAAAATGGTTAGGTCAGGTCGTAGCGGCCCACACGCCAAACGGTTAGCCGCATCAATCTCCTCGCGATTCAATCCACGGCCACCCGCCTGATAGGCCACCGTGGAATCAATAAAACGGTCGCAGAGCACAAAGGTTCCGGCAGCTAAAGCAGGTACAATTACCTCTTTCACTAATTGTGCCCGACAGGCCGCAAAGAGCAGCGCCTCGGTTTCTGGCTCCACCGATTTCGTTGCAGGGTTCTTAAGCACCGTGCGCAGCTGCTCACCCAGCACTGTACCACCAGGCTCACGCAGGCCGATCACACGGCATCCAGAAGTTTCTAAATTCTTAGCCAAGCAAGAAAGTTGAGTTGATTTACCTGCGCCTTCACCTCCCTCAAATGTAATCAATTTGGCCTTGAATGACATGGTAATGTCCTACCAAGGAATCAATCTAAAGCGAGAGGAGAAAACACCGTAAACAAAGAAGCCCGATTCACTCGGACTTCTTTATTATCAACCACCTGCTGGGGATGGATTTTCCTGCTGCCTATCGATGATATCAGTAATCTTATCGATAATAGCTTGGGTTGGGTCTTTGCCGCCGCCTGTTCCACCAGTGCCGCCTGTTCCGCCCGTGCCGCCTGTTCCGCCGGTGCCGCCTGTATCGCCGGTATCGCCGGTTCCGCCGCCTGTGCCACCGCCGGTGCC
>CAIVVQ010000060.1 GCA_903909465.1 uncultured Opitutia bacterium
CTCCGCGGCGTCCGCTGTATTTCCCCATGTCACCTTGCCAACGTGTCCACTTACCCCCTCAGCATCGCTACCACCTTCTCCGCCACACGCTCCGCGCCTCGCGCATCGCCCAAGGCTTCGACATTCGCTTTCCATTTCTTCCAAATTTTAAAGTCATCCGCAAAGGCCGATGCCACCGCCGACTTCATCGCCTGTGGCGTCAAACCCAGGCAACCGGCATTATGCTCCACAATCAATCGCGCATTGCCCGCTTCCTGACCCGGAATCACTTGCGAAATAATCATCGGAACACCCGCCGCCACACATTCATGCGTCGTCGCGCCACCGGCTTTTGAAATCACTAAGTGACTCGTGAGCATTAATTCCGGAATCCGATCCGTCCAGCCAAGCACCGTAGCCCGACCCGCCACAGCGACTTCCACGGCACCTTTAAAGTCAGCATCCTTGCCAACCGTAATGGTTAAATCGATTTCGAGCTCCGAAACCGCACGCGCGACTTCGACCGCGTCTTTACGGCCGGGATTGAGCATGAGTAAAACTTTTGGACGACCACCCGCAACCGCACTCGAACGTGCAGCTAACTTATCGCTGACTGGAAATCCAAAGGGTAAAATCTTTTCGCGCGGTACACCCTGCCGCACCATTACCTCAGCCGTCGCTTGATTCGGCGTCACATACCAATCGGAGTGCGCCCGATGCCAGGCGCGATTCACTGATACCGAATCCGTGACAACGGTAATGATTTTCGGACGGCGTGGATCAGCCAATTTCCACCGACGTTCCATCATATAATTATATAAGGGGTATGCAGTCACGACCACCGGCGCCGCCGTGGCGTCTAAGACTTCAAATAACTTTCGCTGCACAGGTCGCACCATTGGCAGCGTCATCGGCACCAGCGGCAAATAATCGAGCGCGGCATACGCACAGCCCCACAAACGCGGGAAGCGATTGGCCACCTGCACATAACTGTCACGCTGCTTATGGGCTTTTTCCACACCATAAGCCTCCATAAAGATATCATGAAACTCCGCCTGCACGCCATCAGCTGCGCGACGGTTAATCGCCGCAATGAGTGCACGCGCCGCCGCATTATGCCCTTCACCGAAACCTGCCGAGAGAACTGGGATAGTGACCATGAATTAAACGAGCACCGGGCTTTCCAACTCAGCCTTCTGGGCTTCGTAAGCCAGACGCTGCGCGGTAATTAAACGCATGAGTTCCGCCCGCTCAACGACGCGAATCGATCCATCCATTTCTTCGACAATCGCCGTCAGTGACTCCACCCAATCACCCGAATTTAAATAACGCACCGACCCCATCATGCGGTCTTCCGCTTTGTGAATGTGTCCACACATGACGCCTTCGCAACCACGTCGACTGGCAAGCGTTTGGATGTGCTCTTCGAAACGGGAAATGAAACTCACGGCGGACTTCACCTTGCCCTTAATGGCTTGGGACAAAGAAAAGTACTCCTTGCCGCGCCAAGCACGCCAGCGGTTATAAAAACGATTAATATCCAATAAAACCTGGTAGCTGATGTCACCCAACACCGCGAGCCAGCGCATCTTGGCCATCACAGTGTCAAACGCGTCACCGTGAATGCAGAGGTAACGTCGACCATCTGCCGCTTCGTGAATGTGCTCTTCCGCTAATTCAATCCGATCCAAACTAATCGGGATTAACCGACGGATAAAATCGTCGTGATTACCACGCAAGTAAACCACGCGCGTGGCATCTTTCTCCGCCATCTTTAAAAGACGACGAACCACGGCCGTGTGTGCCGGACCCCAGTGGTTCTTGCGCTGTAACGACCACAAATCAATGATGTCACCATTGAGAATCAGTTTCTCGCAACGAACACCGCGTAATACATCAAGCAACTCTCGAGCCTTGGCATCCTTAGTGCCCAAGTGGAGATCCGACAAAATCAGCGTGCGGAACTGAATCTTAGGTGAGAGTAAACGTGGCGATTCTTGCATACGAAAACATTACGTGACGATTGTGACAATCCGATGCCACCCCTGCCTCAAATCAGTAACAGGTGCCGATAGGGGTACGACTGCGTGGCGCCCGTGCATCGGGCAGGAACGCCGCTCGCCTGCCCCCGTGCCAACTTGCCAACGTGTCCCCTGAATTTTTTGCCCACTCGCCCCCTGGACCATCATTTCATAAACAAAAACTGCAAGCGAGCCGTGGTCCGCTCCTCGTACTTCGAAAGAATGTTTTCGTAAATGGGCGTATCGTAAGCCAACGACGCCAACCGCAGAATGTGCAACTTATCCACGAAGTTGGCATCCTTGATTTGCTCATAGGTCCATTTCTTCGCTGGCTTATCAATGTACGGCACCATGAAGTCGATGGCCTTACGCAAACACTTTCCTTCTTTCAAATTTTTCTTCCAAAGATCCACACCCACATGCTCACCCAAATTCGCCAGGGTCGTGAGCGCATCCAAATTCATTGAGCAATAATCGAAAGACTTCGTGCGGGCTAATTCGAGCGGCATACTGCCGTCTGATTTAATCTGCTCCAAAATACGATCCCTCCAGGCCGACTCCAACATGCGCTTGGCCTCGTCTTTCTTGCCGAGACATAAGGCTATCTGCACCGCCTGCACGTCATACCACGAGCCGTGATTATTCTTGGCCGCTCGTTCGTCCTTCCCGTTGGGACTTTTAAGCATCCAGTCATAATAAGCCGACATCCAGGCCTTAAAAGCCTTCTGGTCGGCTTCCGTCCAGGCCCGCGATCGACCCAATAAACTCATCGCGTCGATCACATCACCTAAACAGCGACCTTCTAAAATCCCCTCACCGCGGCCATCATTCTTACCCATGATGGCCTGAGCATAAGTTAAATTTGGATTCATCTTCGTCTCCGCATTCAAAAACCAAACTCGCACAAAATTCACCGCCCCCTCCGCATACTTATCTTCTTTCGTAAAATAGTACGCCAACGCCAAAGTCTCCACCGCACCACCCATCTGACTCATACGTTTATGGTCACTCGCCGTTTCGTCGTCGGCCTCCGGATTATGCCGTCCATCCTTCCGCATATAAGGGATGCCGTCAGGCTTACTGGGGTCCGGCCAAAAATACGGCGCCAAACTGATATAGTCATGCATGTCACCACTCGACGGCATCTTCGTTTTATCCATCACCGAGGGCGGCTTCAA
>CAIVVQ010000061.1 GCA_903909465.1 uncultured Opitutia bacterium
AAACGAGGTTAGCCGTCACGAAGACCGTGAGGTTCTTCTTAACCGTTGATTTACTGCTCGAGCGGAAGGCGGTGCCGAGGAAAGGAATATCGCCGAGCACGGGAACCTTATCGTTCACCGTCTTCACTTCTTCTCGGGTCAATCCACCGATGACCAGCGTGGCACCATCAAAGATGGTAACATCGGTTGTTACTTGGCGCTGATTGAAGATCGGCTGGAAGAAGCCCGAAGGAACCGTAACCGTTGTATTACCAGTGATGGCAACTGAAGTGCCGCCGTATTCCACGAAGCCTTCGAACTCAGTCACCGTAGGCTTAAGATTCAAAGCAATTGAATCATCGGCGCCCACAGTTGGGGTCACTTCTAACGTCACACCCACCTCTTTAACGGTGAAGTCTTGGGGCGTACCCGCGGTAATCGCCACGCCGTTACCTGACGAAGCACCCGTTCCTGTGCCTTGTGAAACAGTGGCCTGCGTATCGCCGTACGACTGTGGGTACCTTAACAACTGAGAAATCGAGATCGTGGCAGTCTTACCATCGAGCACCGTTAAGCTAGGGGCCGACATGACATCAGCACCTGAGTTTTGTTCGATGGCCTTAAGGAAGATGGAAAGGTCATAAGAGCCAATGGAGCCAATTTTGGCATCGAAACCGGAGGCGTTTCCGCCGAAATTTGGAGCCGATCCGCCGAAATTTGGTTTACCGGGAACATCAGGTGCGAGTACGGAGATGTCGGGCATCGCAGTTCCGTTGTTACTGATAGATAAATTATTGGTGGTCGAGCTAGGGTTTTGAACATCATTCATTGAGCGTAACAGCGTCTGCGCGCGGACGCTACCATCGGTTTTTGAATTCAAAGTTAAGTTCGTCGAGAGCTCATTCAACGCTGTGTCCGTAACCTCAATAAACTTCGCTTCGATGTGGACCTGTTTGATGTCCGAGTAGCGACGGAGAATATTACGAATCTTTTCCAGGCTCTTGCGGTTTTGCGTCACGATGAGTGTTGTGCCGTCATAGTTCAGCTGTGCGTTCTCGGTGAAAACCACACCCGAACGTGAAAGGAAGTTTTTGATACCATCAGTACGTGCACTGGCGTCACCACTTGCACCGGTTGTGCCGCTAAAAGCACCGCCAGTCGCGCCCGCTGCTGCAGGGGCGGCGCTGACATTGATACCAGTCATCTTGGTTTCGGCAGCTGAGCTCAGAGGGAAGAATTCAGTCTCCATATCGCCCGAACCCGTGTCAGGGCGAAGCTCAATCACGCCTTGGCTGATAGTGTAGGCGAAGTTGACCTGTTTAACGATGATATCGAGGGCCTGCTTGAGTGACACATCGCTCAATGTCATGTTGACCGAAGGATTCTTATGCTCGGGGTCGACCACGTACATGTTAACGCCCTTGCCGTCTTTATCGTAAGACTTCGAAATCGTGATTAACTGCTGGATCGCGCGGTCAAATGCCATGTCGCGAATATTGATTTCCGGAACCATGATGGCGCTGAGCTTATCCAATACTGGATCGGATTCGGTCTTGCCGGAATTAGAAGCGACTTCGCGATTGTAGACTTCGGGGAGTTTCCAGGACTCGTCCAACTGTTCCAAAAGTTTACCCTTGGTTACGCCACGATTCCACTGACCGGAATTCTCCGAAATATTTTGGCGGATACGAACCTGGAAGGCCTTGGCCTCTGAATTGTTTGGCTGGTACTGTAAAACTTCGCGGTAGGCATCCATAGCACCCGTGTAATCTCCATAGAGGTAGCGAGCGCGTCCTTTAACTAAAAGCTCCTCGATGCGTGCGTCTTTAGCCTTCAAGCCTGGGGACATGTCATCGACATTTTGGTAAGTCGGATCGGACTTCTTAGAATCATACTCAGCGCGCAAACGTTGAGCGGTCGAATCATTGATGCCGTTAGCTTTTTTATTCTTAGCTTCGTACTCGCGGATGTAAGCATCGGCTTGACGCATTTCACGGTCCTCAATGCAAGTCATCGCACGACGGGCCAAAAGATTGAAGCGATCCTCTTCGATGCGCTGTGCGAGTGAATCAGTGGCAATATTAGCTGGGAGGCCGGCTTTGGCCTTATCCAGATTCTCGCTGGCCTTATCAAACTCGCCATTCCGGATAAACTTCTCAGCGGCGTCTACCAACTCTTCGGCAGCGTCGATACGAACCGAGTTGGCCTTGGCCAAGCGTTCAACCTCAGCACGTGCGAGGTGGTCGGCACCCTTATCGCCCGAATCGCGGCGCGTAAGAATTTCTTGGCGAGCCAAGGTCACATCGTCACGGAGGGGCTGGGCAGCCGTATTATTTGGTAAAGCGGCAGCAACACCATCGAGTACCTTGATGGCGGCATCATAGTTTCCGTTATCGGCAGCCTCATTGGCGGTCGCGATGGCTTGAGGCACTTCGCGGAAGAGGGCTTGTTGATTATTGGCGACTGACTCGATCAAGGACTTTGCGGCTGCAGGTGCGGCGTCGGCCCCAACCGGAACCTGGGCCTTTTGTGCGGTGGCACTGGCGAGTGCAGCCTCGACTGAAGCAAGGCCTTCCTTAGCGCCTTCATCCGACTTATCGATCTGGAGAATTTTAAGGTAGCCGTCGCGCGCGGCAGACAGGTTGCCGTCTTCGCGGGCCTTAAGTGCATTAGACAACAAAATGGTCTTCTGCGTCACTGGGTCGACGTCTTGAGCGACAAGGGAACCGGCCGCAATTAGAGCGGCTACGGCCAACCAGGTGATACTAGAACGGGAGGTGGATTTCATCGGGGTGTTTTGAAATGGTTTATTTTTTAGGGGAGGGTTTATTTTTGTCGGCTGGAACAGCGTCAGTAACAGGGGCTGCAGGCTTTGCTGCGTCCTTATCCTTAGAAGTCTTGGCCGCTGCGGGCGCAGGGACTGACAGGGTTTCCACGAAGGACTTTTCGGGCTTCTTGGGGTTAGGCTTAAAGGTCTTCTCAACGGTCACCGTCTTATTATCCAAGTCAATTTCTTTGATAACAAAGCGGGCGTTTTGGTACTCAAACTTATCACCAACGGCATGGAATGTCCAAGTGATGCTGGCATCTTCGGAGGCAACCAAGGCAACGTCGATTGTATCGGTGAATTCAAGGGGTTTAACCTCATCTAAGGGGATTAAGCGTCCCTTTAAATCCGGACTGTTGTCCTTAACGGTGAGAACGCCCTTAACAAATGACACCGGCGTAATCGCAAGGTTAGGCCCGAAGGGCTTACCGAGCTTACAACGCTCAAAGTACTCGTGCGTGTTCACATTCTCGATAGTGAACTCGCGGTCGGCTTCCTGCTTAGAGCGGGCAGCCATGGTGCCACGAAGAAGGTAGGGGTAAAACGGGTGACCGACCTTAACGAGCGTCACGCCAAAAGGCGGAATCGGAATGTCTTTTTGAGACGAAGGAATGTATTCGGCGTCCTTGGTCTTCCAGTCGATATCGATCGTAGTGAAGAGATCAAAGTCCCAACCATCTTCATCTTCTTTTAGCGAAGACCAATCATTCAAATCTTTTGTCAGCGGAGTCTTGGGCGACGCAGGGTATTCAACGCCTTGCGCCGGAATGGTTAATTCATTAAGTGGCTTCGCACGGATTTCCTCTGCGGGCAACAATGGCTTAACCAGGCTCGGCAACCCGCCCTGATCCAGTGCCCACCAAGCGAGACCGCCCAGTGTGAGCACCAACAGCGCGCCGAGGATAAGGTAGATGTCTTTACGGAAATTCATATTATATAACTCTATTATTTTTTGGCGGGCGTGGCCTCGGCTGAGTTTTTAGTTTCCACGTCCGTGAGGTAATCCACCTGAACGGCAAAAAGGGAGGGGGTCTGGCGCACGATTAATTTGCGCTCATCCTTTAGCGGCTCGGCATTACCCGTGGAGGTGGAGCTCGCTTCACCCGCAAAGGACTCAGGCAGGCTGGTGGCTGCATTCGACGCTGAATTACTGGTCGTTGCGGCGGCTGAAAGTAATTTGGTGTACTCTGCATTCGGCACGCTGACTTCGATAGATGTAACCACGATCGGGCGACCGCTCGCACGTAGCTTGTTGATAAAGTTGCGCAAGGTGGCGGTATTGGAAACAAAACGAACGCGGAAAGAAAGTGCATCCACCAAGCCGGGCCGACGGAAGGTTCGGCTAGGGTTAAACTCATCGCTTTCATTGCGAATACTTTCGTTCGGACCCATGGTGCCAGCGCCTGGCTTACCCTCGGCAATTTTTTCGAATGTCTCGATGGGCTCGCGGTCGATTGATTCCAGTAAAATCGGGGCGCGGGTCGCACCTTCAGGGCGAGAGTCGATCAACGTCTTGAAAAGGAAATCGATGATGTTGCGCTGCTGATCCATGCGGGTGAGCTGTTCCTTCTTCGGAGAGGCACCTGGGTTGCGAATGTAGCGACGGAAACCAAAATCACATTTTTCGTTCGGCTTGGTACGCACTTCCTTTTCGACTGCAGTCTTGGTCCATTCGTCGACCGATTGCTTAATCTTGGAAGCGAGTTCGGAGCCGTTGCTCAGATTGGGCTTACCCAGAATGCGCTTTTCTTCCGGACAAGCAATGGCAGCTAACAAAGTTTTGTGGTGGTCTTTGAGGTCGGCTAAGTCGCGTTCGGCCACTTCGACATTCGTCGTCGTCAGCGAAACCGCTGGGGTGTCGGGCGCCAAGGTGTGCCCATCGAGAAGCGTTTTGAATTTCTTTTTCTCAGCCGTCAACTCCTTGGCTGACTTGCTCATGTCCATGTAAGTCAGAGAGCTCATCACTACGACCCCAACGAACAGCAGGGCGAAGGCGATGAGTACGCTGAAGAAGATTTTGTTTTTTTGGAAATTTCCCATGGCTTAGAGCGCTTTTTCTTTCCGGAGTACGATGGTGAAAATAATTTTGGGCACGTTAGCCTCTTTGTAGTCGGGCTTAATTTCGTCGTTCGGAATTTCTTCAACGAAGGGCGACTGCTTGAGGCTCGTCATCAAGGCGCCTTGACGATCGATCAATTCTTGCGCGTTGAATGGCTTACCTGGTGCAACCTTATCGAGCAAGGTGCGGGCGGTAACGATGACTCGGGTGCCCGTAGTCGGCGCGGCATCCGCGGCTTGATTTTCGGCACCTTCGATGGGGGTCGAGGTAGACTGTTCGCGACGCACGTGAATTTCTTCAATCCATGTATTCTTGCTAGCCGCAACGCGGGTCTGCAAATCAGCCAAGAAAAGGGGCCAGTTTAGTGAGTTCGTGGTGATGAATTCGAGCTGCTGATTGGAAGCTAAGACCGCATTGGCCTCATCGTGCTTTGACTTAATGGCAGACTGGTAACCGGTCAGCTCTTTCGACTTAGCCTTTAAAGCACTGACTTGCTTGGCGTCGTATACCTTCGCGTTATTTAAAGCGAGCAGCACTGGCAACGGAGCGAGGGCGACCAATAAGGCGGCGACAACTAAAAATGGTTTGCGACCATCGAAACTAATTTGGTCTGAGATGTCGCGCGGGACTAAATTGACGCCGTTGAGTTGAGGTAAAACTAATCGAGCAGCTTCACCGATCACTTCCGAAATTTGGTAAACATACTGAGCCACATAATCAGGAGTCATCCCTGCGCCCAGTGAAACGACCGACGAAGGATCAAAAAGTTCAACGGGCAAACGCAAGGTCTCGGTTAATTGTTCATTGAGACCTGGCACGGCTGCCGCACGACCAGTGATTAAAATTCGCGTGGGCTGACGGCCCGCGGTACCGCGACGAATATTAATTAAGCGTCGATTAAGGTCCTGCGCCAAACGGCGATTGAAACCTTGTGCGTTGGTTTGAATGAGTGCGAGTTGAGGATCGCCTTCTGCCAACCGCACTTGACCGGTGAAGTAAGCAATCTTGAGCGCTTCAGCCGCCGCAAAGGGCTGACCCGAGTTATCAGAAATTCCTTGGGTAAGAATATTACCACCAATGTTGGCGGATTGTAGATTGGCTCCAGCGGGACCAACAAAACTGAGGTCGGTGGTGCGGGCGCCGACGTTTACGATAAGAACTTCTTCGGAACTGTAACCGCCATGCAGCTGCGCGGCTTGAGCATCGAGTAACGGCGCCGCTTGGATGGCGCTGGGGCGTAAGCCCGTGGCCGAAATTGCATTTGCGATGCGAGTCGCTACTTCGATGCGCAAGGCAAAGAGCAGAACCTCGGCTTCAACCCCGTCGGAAGACATCACCTGGCTATCCCAAACGACTTCGTTAAGCGGGTAAGGGATATTGTTCTGTGCCTCAAACGCGATGATTTGAGCCTGACGGGCGGCTTCAACCTGTGGCACCTTTAAAGTTTTTTGCAGCAGTAAGAAACTGGGGGCGATGACGGTCACAACTCCGCTGATTCGGTGAGCCGCTACTAAGCGTCCCACTGCGGCCATTGCCGAAGCCAACCAATCGTCGTCCGACAGACCAGGCAGGAGCTCTTCCGCATAAAATTTATCCAGGAACAAACGTGACGACTCGGCACGGAAAGCCGAAATCGAGACATGTGAGGCCGCAAGATTTACAATAATGCTTTTTTTCTGACTCATTCGAACGTGAAAGTTGGGGTAAAATTATTAGCGGACAGGGGTGTCTTCGCGAATGTACTCGGGTGATGGCGGAACCGCCACCGGAGCATCAGGGTAAATAATCATGTACTGCGGACGGAGGATACCCGAGTTGGCGGAAACTCCACGGTCGGCCGCATCTTTTGCGGCATCAAATTTAGCCTTCTGAGAAATGTCCCGCGAGACCGCTCGCTGCTGCTCTGCGATGAGCCCGCCCTTAGCGTCGAAAACGGGCTCCTCGGAACCAGCAACTTCAAGCTCTACGTAATAAAAATCCGGATCCTTGTTCAGTCGATCGCGCTTCACGACATCACCCGGTAAATAAAATAGAACCGATCGAGGGGAGCCGACTTCCATCGTCAAAACCGTGGCAGTCGAACGGTAGTACATCCAGTCCTCAGGCTTAGCGGAAGCCGTCTTGAAAATTTGCGTCACCGTGACCTTCACTTTGTCGAGCCAGCGCTTATTGACTGCCTTGGCATCAGGGTTGTTTTTCGCCTCGAGCTCGACCGACATGCGGTTCCATTTATTGACCTGCCCGCCGAGTGTTACTTGTAAAAATTTTACATCACGAACGATGACGTTTGGCTTGCCCGAGCCGCCAGCCGACTTGGTTTCTTTATCAGCCGGCGCAGCCGCTTGTGCAAAGGTAGCAGAAACGGATAAAAGCAACATCGCCGCATGGGCGCATAGGGCTTTGAACTGGGGCATAAGCGAGAAACTCCAAGGCATAGAACCCTCTATAGCAAATCGAAAAACACCCCCGAGTGGGGCATTTATTAATTGCAACTTAGTTGCAATAAGTTACCCACTCCATGTCCCCTGCACTTTGAGAAAAATCACCGTCATTCTTGCCCTTATTTGGGCCAATTTTGGCCGCGCCCAAGGCGATGTCATCTCCAGTTTTACGATCCTCGATTACTGGACCGGCCGACTCATCCCCGAAAGCATCTCACATAAGTCCTTGATACCCAGTGGAGGCGAGCTGCATGGCTATCAAATGGGCCCCGCCGACCTGCGGCTGCTGAATGGGTCCAAAGTGGTTGTTGGGCTTAATCCGTTGGCCGAACCATGGCTCGCTGACTGGGCCAAGGCCAACCACCGAGAGGCCGACGTCCTGTGGCTCAACCCCAACCCGTCGCGCCAGCAGCTGCACGCCTGGCTCAATCCCGAAGGTGCTAAGGCGATGGTAATCCAACTAAACACGGAGCTTTCCACTCGATTTAAAATTCCGAAAAAAGAGTCACAAGTATCTGTCAATAAAGTACTTAAAGAAATAGATGAAGCCGCTGTAGCCATAAAAAAGCTGTTCGCCTCCACACCGGAAGCACGCCGGAAAATGGTTACTTACCATCCGAGCCTCGAATCATTCGCAGATTACTTTAAAATCGAGGTGGTTGCCACCATTGTGGAAAGTTCCGTTGCAGAATCGGCCGATCCATCGGTTCAACGTTACTCTGAAATTCTTAAACGAATTAAAAAGGAGAATGTTCGCCTGGTTGCCTGCGATGAGGGGCAGAATCGACGCATCGCGGAACAATTGACAACCGATAGCCAATTGCCGCCACCCGTCTCGCTTTCTTTCGAATACCTCCAACCGCCGGGAAATCTGGGCGACACTTGGCCAACCATGATGATAATGAATGCTCAGAAAATTGCCGAAGGCCTCCAAAAATAATGTCACTCCACTCACCACGCTGGCATCAAATGGTAAGCAACGCCTGCTTCGGCTTGTTGCCAGCTGTCCCCTATTGTGCGGCTGACGATGCGGCTTGCAACGGCATCGCAGTGAGCGCCAAAAATCTTTCGGCGGCGGCTTCAGCCGAAAGTCCGATAGCATTTTCTGAAGCCACTTTCGAAATCCCCTGCGGCTGCCGAACCGCGCTGATTGGCGCCAATGGCTCAGGAAAATCAACCCTGCTGCGCGTCTTGGCCGGACTAACGCCGGCGGCATCAGGCGACGTCACCGTTCTCGGCTCCCAGCCCAAGCTCGGCCGTAGCCGAATCGCTTACTTAGCACAGAAACCTAAATTTAATACCGACGTGCCCCTACGGCTTCGCCGGCTTGTGCAAACGGGGACGTATGCGCACCACGGCTGGTTCGAAGAATGTGAACACGGCGACGTTGCAGTGGATCGCGCGCTGGAACGCTTAGGCTTACTTGAATTAGCGAACCGCTCAGTTCACAGCCTCTCGGGCGGTCAATTGCAACGCGGTCTCTTAGCCAGGGCGACTGTTCAGGGCGCGGAGGTACTCCTACTTGATGAGCCATTCGCCGCACTCGATCAGAGCAGCCGCGAAATCGTCGAGGCATTCCTCTTTAATCCCGAAAATAATTTCACCGTGGTGATGGCCACACACGACCCGGCTGACTCGCAAAGGTTTGACCGAATCCTGGAACTAAAAAACGGACGCCTCGCCACCATGCATGCCTGCGCCGGCCATGCCCACCGCCATGCTTAACCTGATCTTCGCGCCTCTCTCGGAAGATTTTTTCCTTCGGGCGCTCGTCGCCATCTTGCTGTGCGGAGTTTCCGCAGCCTGCTTGGGCACCTACATCGTCGTGCGACGGATGGCCTTCATCAGCACCGCGCTCACCCACTCCATCTTACCTGGAATTGTTGCCGCCGCCTTGCTGGGCTTCTCGCTTTACGCTGGGGCACTCGTCGCCGCCCTTCTCACCGCCGCTGGTGTCGCCTGGATTTCGGGCCGCAAAGGTAACAGCGAGGACAGTGCGATTGGGGTTATGCTCTCTGTGATGTTCGCCCTGGGCATCGCCCTAATGTCCGTCGGCCACGCGTGGAGGGATTTTACGGGGCTTCTCTTTGGCAGCATCGTCTCCGTTGGCATGGCTGACTTAGGCCTCATCGCACTCACTAGCTTCATCGTCCTCTTAGTCCTACGAGCATTACACAAAGAGCTCGAGCTGGCTTCATTTGATGAGGAATATGCACAGCTCATTGGTGCTAAGCCATCCGTACTGCGCATGGTTTTGCTCGTTCTCATTGCACTGGCCGCGGTCGCTAGCGTTCGACTAGTAGGGGCACTTCTCACTACTGCACTTTTTGTCATTCCGTCTGCCACAGGCATTCGGCTCGGCAAAAGCTTAGCTCAGGCGATGTCCTGGAGCGCGCTCTTCGCCGCAGTCGGAGGCATCTCAGGCTTATACTTGTCCTACTATATTTCAGGAGTGCCGTCAGGTGCGGCCATCGTCCTGTGCTGTGCAACGCCCTACTTCCTGGTCAGAATCCTAAAGTAGTACCTTCAGTCCTGCGGCTTATCATCCGGCGGCCTGTTTTGATTGGAATTCCCATTGGACCGTTCATCAAAAGGCTTCCAAAGCGGGCGAGTATTGTACGAACCTCGACGAGACGATCGATCGCGGCGTCCGCGATGACGACGCGAGGAAGACCGACGCCGAGAAAGGCCCCTCGAATTACCCCGACGGCGACGAGCATCGATCCAAGTGCGCAGGCCTAATACCGCGGCAAGCGTGATAACCGCAAAGGTTAAGAGGTATGACAGAAAGTCGTCCACGAGAGGAATGATATTGGAGGAAGGCGTAGCGCAAGCCTTAGCCGTTGATTTGTCAAAGTTATGTTAAAACGGATACGACTCACAGAGGAGTGACGGCAATGGTAATTATAATTTTTTTGTATAATTATAATCCTACACAGGTTGCCAAAATCCCCCTCAACGGCTATAACAAAAAAACACCTATGAGTAAAAAGTCTAAATCCTCTCGCCTGACGCACGTCAAAGAGGCCCACGTCGTCGTCCAAGAGGCCGTAACTTTCGCCGGTAAAAATTTAGCCGCTAAATCCAACGACAGTGGTCAGCTGGATACTCACAAAAAAATTGCGGATGCGGTCGAAGTTTCAACTTCCTTGCTCTATAAATGGCGCGAGCCGCCCAAAGGCAAAGGCAGTGGTCAACCCAATCCGCTTGATCGCGTGGCCAAATTAATTGTCGTTACGCAAGATGATCGCATTGTCGATTGGCTCGCCCAAAAAGCGGGTGGACATTTTCAACGCGACGACGCCCACTCGCCAGACCCCGAACTGAATCGTGCCTCCAATGCATTGATCAAGGAGTTCAGCCTGCTCATCGCTGATGTGGTCAATGCCGTTGAAGACCAAGAAATCACCTGCGAAGAATCTCAGTACCTGCGCGAGAAGTGGAACGTCCTACGCAAACGCACAGAAAGTTTTGTCCAAGCCTGCGAAAAGGGCAATTTCAGCAAAGGCAAAAAATAATCTGTTGCGGGGCGGGAAATTTGCTTACGGTGGCCCACATGTCGGCTCACCCGATTCACCTTTACGGCGACCCAGTGCTACGCGCTAAGGGCGAAGCCGTGCGTGAATTCGGCCCTTCCCTACGCATGCTTGGCAATACGATGCTCGAATCCATGCGCAGTGCTAAGGGCATCGGACTCGCCGCACCACAGGTCGGCTTAAGCCTGCAGCTTTTCGTTATCGATCTCTGTGATGAGGAAAACCAGCCGAAGTATGATGGGAAAAAAATAGACGCTGCAACTATCATGCCCTTGCTCCTAGCGAATGCCGAAGTGACCGTGCCGGACGGCCCCAGCGAAATTTACACCGAGGGTTGTCTTTCTTTCCCTGGTGTCACCGGCGACGTGAGTCGAGTCGAGCAAGCCATTGTCCATTTTCGTGATGCCGACGGTGCACCACACACCCTCGAATGTGAAGGGCTACTCGCCCGCTGCATTCATCACGAACATGATCACTGCCAAGGCATACTCTTCATCGATCGCATGACGCGCGCCCACCAGCTTCTGGTCGCCAGTAAGGTAAAAAAACTGCAGCGAGCCACTCAAGCCGAGCTCAAGGCCGCTAAGAAAAAAGCCTGAGTTTACTTACCGGCTGGCTTAGCCGCGACGGAAACATCCTCTAACTGCAAAGAGAGTTCGCCGATTGAAAACGTCGCTCCGTCCGCACCCTTACTGGTGACTTTAAATGAGCGGGTGAGTAAAACCGCCGGCTGAGGCGAAACCTTCCAAGCTTCCTTGGCACCATCATTGGCGGGGGCGTCACCGCCCAATAAGTCATACAGGGATTGGCTAGCCCCGATACTTAACGTCCCCTTATGCAAGCAGAGGTCACGTAAAAGTGCTACGCCCACAGGGTTTGAGTCGCGATCAAAAGACCGAACGCCCGCACCTTGTAGGTAGCTTTTTTCATCTTTTAGAAAAATCGAAGCTGTAAATTTCTTGGGAAATTTTTCCGCTGGACCCATGGTTGTTAAATAAACATCCGACCCCACTAAGCGCATCGTGAAAGCATCCGCCATCCGAACCACGAGAAGTCCGGCGGCGTCATCCGCCGTTAATGGATACACCTCGGCCCAAATGAGGGCCGTCTGCCCGGCCGCCGTCGGCGTCACCCAATCAGCTGAAAACTGCGGCACCGAACTCGTCGGGTTGCGCTTAAAAATATAACCACCCGTTGGCACCGACGCTAGAGCGGCGGGCTCAGCCTTCACCCATGCTTCGCGCAGGGCCTTGGTAATCACCGGCGTCCGGTAAATTTTGTCGGAGCCTAAAATCGTCATAGAACCCAGTAAATGCTGGGTTTTATAACCTTGGTCGCGTGCGACTTTTTGTAAACGCACCGCGGATTGTAGCAGCGAAGCCTTCCACAATGTTTGCGGCAATGGCTGTTCGATATTGGAAGTTTTAGTGAGGTCCAAGTATCGAGCCGTTGCCACCTTGCGCAAACGCTCAAGGGAGGGCATGGCTCGTGCGCTCTGTTCTTCGCCTTCCTTAATAATTTTTTGTGCACGCACCTTGATTTGCTCCGGCGTCTCCTGACCCGCACCCGTGGACGGCGCACGCGGTGCATTTAAAATACTGGTGCCTGTTTGAACACGCTTTTTTCCGGCATCATCTTGCTGCTTAGCGCTACCCCACTCCGCGCGGTCGCCCGCATTCACCAAGTAGTTCGGGATGACGTCGTCGGGCACCATCTCCACTGGTTTTACTGGATCACCACTGGCCGCAAAAAATAGTAAACTGGTTAAGAGGATTCCCATAAGTTAAGCTTCGTCGAACTTGCGTGAAAACAAAGTGTCCATCTCAGCTAAAAATTGCGCGGCGTCTTTTCCCGAAGCGGAGAATTTAAGGCGCGAGCCCTGGCCAGCTGCCAACATCATAAGGCCCATGATACTCTTGCCGTTGACGACTTCGTCATCCTTGGAGACCGAAATCTCCACATCGGGATAGCGATTGGCTAAGCGCACAATTTGAGCCGACGGACGCGTGTGAATGCCCATCCGGTTTTGGACGGTGAATTCACGAATTTGGACCTCTGTGTTTTCTTCCATGGGGTATAGGCGAGGTGTCTTAAAAAAGATAAAAGAAAGGGTGTTGGCTTGGCTAACGGGTCAAGTCTATTCCCCTCCGTGGCGGGTTCGCTTGACCTTCCCGCTCAGACCCCTCCAATCGAAGGAAACCAATCACTGTGGCCAAGAACGCTGTCATCACACACCCTGAGTCTCTGAAGCGCCCCGCTGGACCTTCCGAGTACGCCAAGGATCCCGCCAACGCCTCGCTCACCAAGGCGGATAAAATTGCCCTCTACACTAAAATGGCCCGCGTTCGCCATTTTGAACAGCGCTGCATTCGTATCTATCAACAAGGCAAGATCGGCGGCTTCCTTCACCTCTACGTCGGCCAAGAAGCCGTAGCCGCTGGAACGATTTCCCTCCTCGGTAAGTTTGACCACCTCATCACCGGCTACCGCGACCACGCTCACGGACTCTTAGTCGGCATGAGCATGAAAGAGTGCATGGCCGAACTCACCGGAAAAGTTACCGGCTGCTCCAAAGGCAAAGGTGGGTCGATGCACTATTTCGCTCCCGATAAAAATTACTGGGGCGGACACGGGATCGTCGGCGGACAAGTTCCTCTGGGAACAGGATTAGCCTACGCAGTTAAATACCGTGGCCAAAAAGGATCCTGCCTCACTTTCATGGGCGACGGTGCGATTAATCAAGGTGCTGTTCACGAGGCCTACAACTTGGCCGCACTCTGGGACTTGCCCGTTATCTTTGTTATCGAAAATAACGGCTACTCCATGGGCACTTCGCAAGAACGCTCCACTGCACACCCAGGTTGCTTAGCGAAACGCGCCGAAGGTTACAACATGACTTGGGACGTGGTGAATGGTCACGATGTCTATGAAGTACGTGCCAAGACCGCCATCGCCCTCAAGCGCGCCCACGAAGAATCCAAGCCGACGGTATTGGAGATTTTCACTTATCGCTATTTCGGACATTCCATGTCGGACCCCGACAAAACTTATCGCGACAAAGAAGAGGTGAAGGGCTATCGCGAAACGAAGGATCCGGTTTTCCTCTTTGAGAAAGAACTTCTCGATGAAGGCGTGCTCACCAAAGCGCTAGTGGAATCCATCAACGCTGCTGCCATGGAAGAGGCTGATGCCGCTGCCGTCTTTGCCGACGAATCACCCGAGCCAACCGTGGCCGATATCACCAAGCATATTTACTGGGAAGAAGACAACCGCGGGCCCAAGACCACGAGCCGAGGCACCATCATTTTCGAATAACCCTTTTTAAAAAACTTTCATGGCTGTTATTTCCTACCGCGAAGCCCTTCGCGCCGCGATGCGCGAAGAACTTAAACGTGACGAGAACGTCGTCATCATGGGCGAAGAAGTGGCTCAATTTAACGGTGCCTACAAAGTCACCGAAGGCCTGCTCAAAGAGTTTGGCCCCAAGCGCATCGTCGACACTCCAATTTCTGAAGCAGGCTTCATCGGACTCGGCATCGGTGCTTCGATGCTCGGCATTCGTCCCGTGATGGAATTAATGTTCTGGTCCTTCTCGTACGTGGCCTTCGACCAAGTCGTGAACAACGCCGGCAATATCCGTTACATGTCGGGCGGCCTGATTAATTGCCCGATTGTCATCCGCGGACCCGCCAACGGCGGCACTAATGTGGGCGCGACTCACTCGCACACGCCCGAAGCGATTCTCGCTTCACACCCAGGCATCAAAGTGGTTTGCCCCGCGACACCTTACGACGCCAAGGGTCTGATGAAAGCGGCGATTCGCGACAACGATCCTGTCTACGTGATGGAAAACACGATTCTCTATAACGACAAAGGTGAAGTGCCCGACGACGATTACATCGTGCCGATTGGCGTCGCTGATATTAAACGTGAAGGCACCGACCTCACCATCGTTGCCCATGGTCGTGCCGTGATCACTTCACTCAAGGCCGCCGAAATTTTAGAGAAAGAACACGGCGTCAGCGTCGAAGTCGTGGACCTCCGCTCCATTCGCCCACTCGACGAGGAAACAATCATCGCCTCCGTTCGCAAAACTCACCGCGCCCTACTCGTCGAAGAAAATAAACCGTTCTGCGGTGTGGACGCTCAAATCGCTTACCTAATTCAATCGCGTGCGTTTGATGAACTCGACGCTCCCATCGGCCGCGTCTCTTCCATCGACGCTCCACAAATGTATTCCAAGAAAATGGAAGACCTTCAACTCCCCTACCCCGCGCGCGTTGTCGCAGCGGCCCTCAAAGTTCTCGCTTAACCCCCTAACCTTTTTCTCCCATGGCCGAAATTATTGATATGCCTAAACTTTCCGACACGATGTCGGTGGGCACCGTTGTTAAATGGAACATTAAAGAGGGCCAAACGGTGGCCTTCGGCGACATCCTCGCCGAAATCGAAACCGACAAGGCCACCATGGAACTGACGTGCACCGTGCCTGGAACCGTGCTTAAAATCTACGCCGCCGCTGGCTCTCAATTGCCCGTGGGCGAACCGATTTGCGCCATCGGCAAAAAAGGTGAAGCCGCCCCCGAGCCTAAAAAAGCTCCCGCACCCAAAGCCGCTGCGCCTGCGATTCCTGAGTCGACCGGCATCCCTTGCATTCCTGAAGCTCCAACTTCTTCCAACACACCGCTCGCAACACAGTCCGACGGCAGTCGCACCAAAGCTTCTCCGTACGCACGCCGTATGGCAGAAAAAGCTGCGCTCAATGTCGCTGCACTCAGCGGTACCGGCCCTGGCGGACGTGTCGTCGGTCGCGATGTCACAGCTGCAACCAACGCACCCGCTGCGGCACCAGCCGGACCCATCAATGTCGCCGTCACTCCTCCGGCCGACGGCAAGGGCATCCAACCCGACGCCGACTCGCCCGTCAGCGGCATGCGTGCCACGATTGCTCGCCGCTTAGTTGAATCCAAAAATACCGTTCCGCACTTCTACCTCGAAGTCGAAGTCGACGCCGCCCCACTTCTCGCACTCCGCGAAACCCTCAACAAGCGCTTGGCTGAATCAGCAGCCGAAGCCGGACTTAAACTTTCGGTCAACGATTTCATTCTCAAGGCATCAGCCGAAGCACTCCGCCGCGTCCCTGCCGTGAATGCATCATGGGCGGGCACCAGCATTCGCCAACACTCCGCCGTGCACCTCGCCTTCGGCGTGGCACTCGAAGACGGCTTAGTGACTCCCGTGATTCGCGATGCACATTCGAAATCGCTGCGCGACATCGCAGTCGACGCCAAGGCGCTCATCGCCAAGGCCCGCTCTAAGAAACTTTCTCCAGCTGAAATGTCAGGCTCAACCTTCACCGTCACTAACCTCGGCATGTTCGGCGTGACTGGTTTCTACGGCATCATCAATACGCCGAACGCTGCGATTCTTTCCGTCGGTGCGACGATTAAGAAGCCCGTGGTCGACGCCCATGATCGCGTCGTCATCGGCCAACGGATGGCTATCGGCCTCTCGGGCGATCACCGCGTGGTCGACGGTGCCAATGGCGCGCAGTTCCTCCAGGCGCTCAAACAAATCCTCGAAGAGCCCACGTTGATTTTAATCTAGGCGCGACCTGCACGCTCATCAAACCCTGTCCGGCTTCCGCTCGACAGGGTTTTTTATTTAGAGGCCTCGCACCGAAGAAAGTCCGCCATCCCAGTGCAACACTTGTCCGGTCATAAATTTAGCAGCGTCGGATAATAAATAATCCACCAACTGGGCCGCATCATCCGGCGCGCCGACGCGCTGCAAGGGGTGACGTTTAGCCGAGGCTTCTTTTTTAAGATCCGAATTTAATAAGAACGACGCTAGTGCGGTGTCAGTAAGCGAGGGGGCGATTGCATTCACCCGAATCACCGGCGCCCATTCTGCGGCTAAACTTTTTGTCAGGCCTTCAATCGCGCCCTTGGCCGCGGCAATGCTGGCATGCATCGGCATACCTTGCGCGACTGCCACGGTTGAAAATAAAACGACCGAAGCATTACCCGAGGCTTTGAGCGCAGGCAGGGCCGATTGTAGAGCGGAAATCGCGCCGAGCACATTCACCTGAAAATCTTTTTGGAAATCCTCCGCGGTCAGCCGATGAAAAGGCTTCAGCTGAATGGTGCCGGGACAATAAATCAGTCCATCAAGCTTCTCGGGCCAAACTAAAGCAGTCGGGCTCAGGGCGTCAAAGAATTGCGTCGCAACCTGCCCATCGGCCAAGGCTTCGACCTTCCGTCCCGCGACATGCAGCTGATGGCCGGCAGACTTTAACCGATTGACGGTCGCCAAGCCAATGCCGCTGTTACCGCCAATGATCGCGAACGTTTTGCTCATGGGGCAACTTTACTGCTGGCCACCTAAGGTCAAGCGAAGCGCTTACTTTTTAGAACTAAAGTGACGGTGCATGTACTTCAAGCCCTTCACTGGAATGTCGTCCCGACGGGGCTCAATCTTGCGCCAAATCGCGGCCGCCTTCGCGATCACCTTCACGTCCGGCGTAAAGGACTCAATGACGATATCATTCTTATAACCGATCTTCTTGAGCGCCGCCGCGATTGATTTCCAATCCAAGGAATCGCCACCCGGCACGCCGCGATCCGTCCCGCAGGCATGGAAGTGTCCGAGCTGTTTGCCAGCTTTCAAAATCGCCTGCGCTTGATTCTTCTCCTCGATGTTCATGTGGAAGGTATCGAGGTGTAGCTTTAATGCCGGAGAGCCCACCGCTTTTAATAAACGCAGGCCCTGGTCGCTGGTATTTAAAAAATCAGTCTCAAAACGATTCAGCGGCTCCACGCATAATTCAATGTGTCGCTGCTCCGCGTACTTCGCTAGTTTTTTCAAATTCTTTACGACGAGCTGAAAATGTTTCGCTTTAGTTTTGTCATCATGCGCACCCACTCGGCCGACGACCGAGTAAATCGGCCCAATCACCCGCGGGCTTTCCAAGGCCACCGCGAGGTCGACCAAGGCTTTTAAATACGTCATCGCAGTTTTTTGTTCCGACTCACTGCCGCGAAAATCTCGGCCCGGACCCATGGCCGCACAAACTGAACCCACGGCCAAGCCCGATTGATGTGCCGCTTTTTTGACCAACGCCGCATCGATGTGCTTAGGGTCTTCAATCGCAATTTCGACTGTCTCAAACCCCCAGCGCTTCATCTTCTTAAAGAGCCCGACACTCTTGTTCGTGAAAGGTGAGGTATAGAGAAAAGTATTTAAGCCGAAGCGCATGGTAGGGGGTTAAGGGTGAATCTATCGCCATGCGTTCAAGTGGTCAAGGCATCGAACCTCCTCGTGTCATTCAAAAATAGTCATAACGATAAAACTTCCGCTTCCCTATTCTCGGTCGCATCGTAAAATCTCAGCATGGACAACCTCACTCACGCCGCCCTGGGTCTCTCCGTCGGCGTAGTCGTTGCCAAACGCGGCGGTTCCCTTCCGGCTGCTGCCGTGGCCGCACTCCTCGCCGCAGAGGCGCCCGACCTCGATGTATTCATTCGTAATGCCGACGACCCCTTAGTTTCTTTTCGGTGGCACCGACATTTCACGCACAGCTTTGCGTTCATGCCCGTGTGGGCCGTACTCAGCGCTTTTATTACAGTCGGATTTTTCCGCTGGATCAATCAACCGTGGATTCCTTGGCGCAGCCTCCTGCTTCCCGCTTTCGCTGGCGTACTGACACACCTTCTTTGCGATGGGTGCACGAGTTACGGCACGATGCTGCTTTGGCCGATTAATCACATTAGGTACGCTTGGGACTGCCTGCCCATCGTCGATCTCTTCGCCACCCTGCCCTTGGTCGTGATGACCATCATCGCCCTAAAAATGGGCTCAAAGAAATGGGCGAGCTACGGACTCATCTGGTTTACCTGCTACGCACTCCTCGGCGTCTGGCAGCACCGCCGCGCAGAAAATACGATTCGCGAATATTTTGCTTCCGAAAAGATCGTGCCGGAACGCCTGGCCATTAAGCCGACCATTTCTAATTTGATTCTTTGGCGCGTCGTCTGGCTCGAAAAAGGCCAATGGCACATCGCCGCCGTGAGAGTCGCGCCCGGCAGTGAATCACAAATTGCCCTCGGCGATATTCGTACCGCTTGGTCGCCCGCCGCCGCAGGCAATCCGCCGCCTGGAACTTTTGGTGAAAAAATCATTCAAGACTTTTCGCAGTTCACTCAAAACTGGAATGCCTACAGTGTTACAGATACCGGAATTTTAGTCGGCGACATTCGCTTCAGTATGCTGCCCACGAGCGGCCGTTGCCTGTGGTCCGTTTACTACGGCGGCGACGAAGAAGATCATCATCTACCGCAAGTCACTAAAGTCGCAATGGATCGCGGCATTCAAGATGGCGATTGGTCGCACTTCGGATCCCTTCTGCTCGGCACCGACCCCGCTTACCGTAATTCAAAACGGTAACTGGCGGTGGCGTGAGATTCCACTGGGAGGTGATCCGAGATTGCAGGGCTGAACTTTGAGGCTCGCACCGCCTGCAGTGCCGATTGATCCAGCGCCTGATTGCCCGAGCTCACCACCACCTCGGTCGAACGTATCACGCCTGTGGCCGAAATAAATATTTTGAGAACCACGCGTCCCTCAATGCCCGCACGACGTGTTTTGTCGGGGTACACCGGCTCTTTCCGAATTAAAAATGCCGGCGGTACAAATTCAGCCGGAGTCACGCCGCGACTCTCGACCTTGGCCGACGCCACAACGGGAGCAGGTGCCGCCACCACGGTTGCCGCGGCTGGCTGAACTATCGCGACTTCCGCCTTAGTCGTTGCAACTGGATTGTCTACCACCTGCGCAACGACCGCACCCTTTCCAACCGCGACACCCTCAGGCACTTCTCCCGGCTGCACAATGGCTTCGTCTTCTAAGACAACTAACATCAAGCCACCGTCATTTGATTTTTCTAAATTAGAAGCAGTGGAGCCAGTCGCGATAACCGATGCCAACGCCGCCAAGTGGATAAATCCAACGGCCGACCAGATCCATCGATGTCTACGCGTTTCGGGCACAAGGCAGGGTTTATCTTCAGCGGTTAACAGTCAAGATTTGGCCGTGTCATCGGCCGGAACAACCATCCCAAGCAGCCGCCACTTTCCGAAGGGGTGTTTCGGCGACGGGCGATCGATACGCCCCAACGTCACCATGGTTGCCTTGCGAAACTTAATTCCCTCCGCCCCTAATTTAAGACCCAATAACATTCCCACTAAAATTGATAGGTGCGGATTGTGGCCCACGATTAATCGAGGACTGGCCGACTTACCTAATTCCCGGGCTGTAACCTCGGCAGAATCTTCCGGCGTGATGCCTTGAACGATTCGTAATGGAATACTTACTTTAAAATGCTTTTGCAGAAGCTGAGCGGTTTCCAGTGAGCGCACTAAAGGGCTGTGCTCAATCGCGCGCACCGCAGCCACGGCTTCCGCAATGGCCACTTTCGAAAGGCCACGAACCTGACGGCGCCCCTTGGGCGAGAGCCTCCGGATTGCATCCACCTCGCCAGGTAAAGCATGGGCATGCCGCAGCAGAAATAACTTCATCTAAGGCCAACCATATGACCCCATCGGCCACTTGGAAATGCAAAGGATGGGGCGCCATGAGGACCCCCGTATTAGTCGCCACCAAAGCACGCTTATCCTCCTAAATGCCATATAATAGGGTGTTTTACTGCCGAAACCCCCTAAAACTAGTGGGTTAAAGAAAGTAGTGAACAAATGTTCATTTTACTTGCCAGCGTCCGTTCGTTTGCCAGTTTAGCGATCTCAACCAAATTACTCCTATGTCTATTACTAAAGCTGAAGCCTCCGCTAAAGAAAAAGCCAACACAACCTCCGCCGAGCGCAAGACCCTCGACCTCGCCCTGTCGGCCATCAACAAACAATACGGCGACGGCACCTTGATGCGCATGGGCGATGCGACCAAGATGCAGGTCTCCACGGTTTCGACCGGTTCGGTTGCTATCGATCTCGCCCTCGGCGTCGGCGGCCTGCCCCGCGGTCGAATTGTTGAAATCTTCGGACCAGAGTCTTCGGGTAAAACCACCCTCTGTCTTTCCATCATCGCCGAAATCCAACGCCAAGGTGGCAATGCGGTCTTCGTCGACGTGGAACACGCGCTCGACCCCCGCTACTCCAAAGTCGTCGGCGTCGACCTCGATAACCTTTTAGTGTCCCAACCTGAATCCGGCGAAGACGCCCTCAATATTGTTGAGACCCTAATCCGCTCCGGCGCCGTTGATGTCGTCGTGATCGACTCCGTTGCCGCCCTCGTTTCCAAACAAGAGCTCGATGGCCAAATGGGCGATGCCACCGTCGGCGTTCAAGCCCGTATGATGAGTCAAGCGATGCGCCGCCTCACCGCTGCCATCAGCCGCACCAATTGCATCTGTATCTTCACGAATCAAATTCGTGAAAAAATTGGCGTGATGTTCGGCAGCCCCGAAACCACCCCGGGTGGTCGTGCCCTCAAGTTCTTCTCGTCCGTCCGTATCGACATCCGCCGTATCGGCCAAATTAAAGAGCCCAGCGGTAAAGTGATCGGCAATCGCACCAAGGTTAAAGTCGTTAAGAACAAAGTGGCTCCTCCTTTCACGGAGTGCGAATTCGACATCATGTACACCGAAGGCATTTCCCGTACAGGCTCGGTTCTCGATCTCGGCATCGAGCACAAGATTCTCGAAAAGAAGGGCGCGTGGATTGCTTATAATGGCCAGCTCATTGGCCAAGGCCGCGAAGCCGCCAAAGACTACCTCGCTAAGAATCCAAAAGTCCTCGAAGAACTGCAAAAAATCATTCTCGAGAAAGTTCAAGTCGTCGGTGGCATGACCCTCGCCGCTGGTACGGGCGAAGGCGTTACTGCAGAGTAATTTATCGTTGTTGGCTGCTATAGCCCGGGCCGCACGCGAGTGCGGCCCGTTTTATTTTAAATACTCCGCCGACTTGCTTTTAAATCTCTCTTGAGGTATATTGATCGCCCCCTGCAGTGTTCGACACCCGCGGCAGCCTCCGTCTCCTACGAACATAATATACGGGAGGTGCGACCCGACCGGCCTCGTCCGAGCCGTGGCAACGTACCGCCCACCTAAATCCAGGAAATACTGGAGCTCCAATCGGAATCGGCACAAGTGGGGGACCATTTAAAAAGTCGGACGTTTTATCAAAGAATGAAACGTCCGACTTCGCTTTAGATTAAATCAGGCCGGCCTCACCGAAACTAAACCAGCCCTTTCCGGCCGGATCCATTTCTGGGCGCCCCACCACAATGTGGTCCAACAGCTCAACTCCCACCACGCGCCCCGCCTCAACCAGCTGTCGAGTCACCGCACGATCCGCTGTACTCGGCGAGGGATCGCCGCTCGGGTGGTTGTGTGCGACAATCGCCGCCGGCGAACCATATCGTAATGCCTGTCGGAAAACCTCGCGCGGGTGCAGCAGTGAACTCGTTGCAGTCCCTGAACTAATTTCGGATAGTGCCATCAATCGGTTGCGCCGATTCATACAAAGCACCCAACACTTTTCAACTAGCAGGCCAGATGAAAGTGGCTCGAGCCTCGTCCAAACTTTTATCGGCGAATCCATTTTTTCTCCCGGGTCCTGTACGCGCTCTCTGATTCGTCGCGCGAGCTCCATCGTAGCCGCTAACTCAGCCGCCTTCGCTGGACCCAGCCCATGCACCCGCGCAAAATCCACAACTTCCCAAGTGGCCATCTCCCCCAGCCCACCCGCCGCCGCTAATAAACTCCGCGAGACTTGCTGCGCTGAACTCCCTCGCGTACCAGCACCGATTAATAATTCAAACAGCTCTGCATCCATCAAGGCACGCGGACCCAAACGCGTCAGTCGCTCACGTGGACGATCATCGGTTAGCATGCCAGCATTTAAACAACGGATGCTCCGACCGACAAATCCGCCTTCACCTCACGGACTATGCCTTAGTGCGATAGCGTGCAATGACCTTGCCGTACACGGGTGTAATTTGCTCCGTGCCGTCCACGTTCATGCCGAGGTCTTTTAATAATCCATCGCGCAATCCGTAAACCCATCCGTGCACCTGACACTTCTGCCCGCGTGCCCAAGCATCTTTCATCACCGTGGTCTGACAAACATTGAGCGCCTGCTCGACTACATTGAGTTCACAAAGCGTGTCCAATTTTGCGGGGCCCAAAACCGATTCCACCGCGATCGCATGCTTATGGTGCACGTCGTGGATATGCCTCAACCAATTGTCGATTAAACCAAAAGTCCGACGTTCCAGCGCCGCCTGCACGCCACCACAACCGTAGTGGCCGCAAACAATAACGTGCTCAACCTTCAAGACGTCTACCGCATACTGCAAAACGGAGAGACAGTTGAGATCCGTATGCACCACCAAGTTTGCAACGTTGCGGTGAACAAAGAGTTCGCCCGGCAAAAGGTCTACAATTTCATTCGCGGGCACTCGACTGTCGGAGCAACCGATCCAGAGGTAACGAGGCTTTTGCTGTTTCGAAAGGGTTTCGAAAAACTCGGGCGACTGATGGCGAATCTTTTCCGACCATTTTTTGTTTTGTACAAACAAGTCAGCGATTTCAGACATGCCTTGGAGATTGTGCATACCCTTTAATGTGCAAGTCGATTCTCGCAAAACATGGCCGCCGCCGTATCCGTCCCGTGCGTATCTTAATTAATCTACCAGAATTTCGCGCGGGCTGGAGCCGTTCTCGGGTCCGACATAACCTTTGTCGTGCAGAATATCCATGATGCGAGCCGCGCGGTTATAGCCCAACTTCAGTCGACGTTGTAACATCGAAACCGAAGCCCGGCGGGTCTCTTTGATAATCGCCCACGCCTGAGCCACGAGCGGGTCATCGCTGTCGCCCCCGCTGCCTGCGTCCGTCGAGCCATCTGTAGCCGCATCAGAAATCGC
>CAIVVQ010000062.1 GCA_903909465.1 uncultured Opitutia bacterium
ACCCTGCAAGAGACCGCCCCAAGTGCAAGTGGTGATAATGATACAATTGTAAGTTATAAAACTACCGGGCTAGTCCGCATAATATATTAATGTTTTCAGCCCGTTCTACTTGCGTCCCGCCAGCTCATTGGTTCTCCTAAAGGACTGTGTTCGCGTCTCTCTCCGAAAAACTCGCTAAAGCCCTCCGTGACCTACGGGGGCTCTCTAAGCTTTCGGAAGAAAACATCGCGCCTGCCCTAGCTGAAGTTCAAGCCGCGCTGACGTCGGCCGATGTTAATTTACAAGTCGCCAAGGATTTCACTGAGCGCGTCAAAGTCGCGTGCCTCGGTACGGCCGTGGTTGATGCGGTTTCGCCGGGACAGATGGCCGTAAAGGTCGTCTCCGATGAGTTAACCAAGCTCTTAGGCGAAGGTGAACGTGCAATCGATCCACGCCGCCCGCTGCGCGTCTTACTGGTCGGCCTCCAAGGCTCAGGTAAGACCACCAGTGCGGCGAAACTCGCCAAGCACTTGGTTAAGAAAGAAGGCATCCGTAAACCCAGTTTGATTGCGGCCGACTTACGCCGTCCGGCGGCCATCGACCAATTAGAAACTTTAGCCAAGCAAGAAGGATTTGATTTTCGTGCGGATCGTGCGGCCACCGACGTGGCGGCGATGGTTGCGAAATTAACACAAGACGCCGAAAGCAGTGGCTCTGATCTCATCATCGTCGATACCGCCGGTCGCTTACAAATTGACGCTGAGTTAATGTCGGAAGTCGCGCAGGTGCGGGCACAATTTGCCCCTCATGAAATCTTTCTCGTCGCCGATGCAGCCCTCGGACAACAAGCCGTTGAAGTTGCGGCACAGTTCAACACGACCACCCCGCTCACGGGAATTATTTTAACTAAGCTCGATGGCGATGCCCGCGGTGGTGCAGCGCTTTCGATGAAGACGGTGACAGGTGTACCGATTCGCTATGTGGGTACGGGCGAAAAGTCATCCGACTTCGATACCTTCTACCCCGAACGCATGGCACAGCGTATCTTGGGCATGGGTGATGTGGTTTCGCTCGTTGAAAAAGCCAAAGAAGTCGTCGACCAGAAAGAAGCCGAACGCTTGGCCGAGAAGATGCGCAAGTCGGACTTCGATTTGGAAGATTTCTTAGCTCAGATGGGTCAGATGAAGAAGATGGGGCCACTGGGTGACATCATGAAAATGATGCCTGGTATGGGCAATGTACAGGTCGGTGCTCGCGAAGAAAAAATGCTCGGCAAGACCGAGTCCATTATCCTTTCGATGACCCTGAAGGAACGTCGCAAGCCCGACATCCTGAATGGTTCACGTCGTGCCCGCATTGCCAAGGGGTCGGGCACGCAAGTCAGCGATGTGAATGCCCTGATTAAACAATTTTCTCAAATGCGTGACATGATGCGCATGATGAAGGGCGGTAAAGGCAAAGAGATGATGCGTCGCCTCGGACAAATGGGCGGTGGACGCAGAGGTTTTCCTGGCGGTTTCCCGGGCGGCTTTCGCTAAAGCGAAATGAATGCCATGATTCCTTTCGATCCCGCCCTACTGGCACGCCGTGGCTGGATTTTTGATTGTGATGGCACGTTGGCAGCGACCATGCGTATTCACCATCGCACCTGGACGCACATCATTAGCAAACAAATCGGCAGACCCTTTGAGTTTCCCTGGGATTTATTTTGTTCGATGGGCGGAGTCTCAGCGTACGACACCTGTGCACGCTTGAAACAACTCTACGGCATTGATCTAGACGTTCCGCTGCTCTTAGCCGACGGACATGATTATTTAGAAATTCATTTGGCTAAAGATGTTCGCCCGAACCCAGGCGTCATCGCAGTCGTACACCACGTCAAAGCACTGGGACATCGCACTGCAGTGGCTTCAGCCGGACGAAAGAGTCACGTACACACGACGCTTAATACTATTAATATTATGCACCTCTTCGATGCGGTCATTACCGCCGAAGATGCGAAGCGCTCGAAACCTCACCCTGACTTATTCTTAGCCGCCGCTGCCCGCATCGGCATCGAGCCTGGCGAT
>CAIVVQ010000063.1 GCA_903909465.1 uncultured Opitutia bacterium
GGCAAGAAGTCGACAACGCAGTCGAGCAACATTTGCACACCTTTGTTCTTAAAGGCGGAACCAGGAATCACGCCGATGAAGTTCATCGAGAGGGTCGCCTTACGGATACCGGCACGGATTTCTTCAACGCTGATGTCTTGACCCTCGAGGTATTTACCGGCGAGGACGTCATCAAAATCAGCTAAAGCTTCTAAAAGACTGTCGCGCCATTTCTTGGCTTCTTCTTTTTGTTTCTCAGGAATTTCGATCGTGTCGAATTTCATGCCGCGTGGGTCGGTCTCGTCGTAAAGGTAAGCCACGTTCTTGATCAAATCGATCATGCCCTTGAAGTCTTCGCCTTGGCCAATTGGAATGAAGAGCGGGTGAGCGTTACCTTTGAGCTTCGTGCGAATGTCATCCACTGCACCAAAGTAATCGGCACCCGTACGGTCCATCTTGTTGACGAAAGCCACGCGTGGAACGCGGTACTTATTCATCTGACGCCAAACGGTTTCAGACTGAGGCTGCACGCCGGCAACCGCACAGAAAACAGCGACGGCGCCATCAAGGACGCGCAACGAGCGTTCTACTTCAGCAGTAAAGTCAACGTGACCAGGGGTATCGATAATATTGATACGGTGATCAATGTTAGCGTAAGGACCTTCTTTAGTTTTCCAACCAGCCGAAATTGCAGCGGCCGTAATCGTGATACCACGCTCGCGCTCTTGCTCCATCCAGTCGGTGGTCGCAGTGCCATCATGCACTTCACCCATCTTGTGCACCACGCCGGTGTAAAATAGAATACGCTCCGTCGTCGTCGTCTTGCCGGCGTCAATGTGCGCGGCGATGCCGATGTTACGGGTGTGCTCCAGCGGGAACTTGCGGTTCGGGGAGTTGAGTTTAGAGAGGGCGGTGGACATGGTCGGAACCTAGGGTTCGGCCTAAAGAATAAAAAGTGATAATGGATTACCAGCGCAGGTGAGCGAAGGCGCGGTTGGCTTGAGCCATCTTGTGGGTCTCTTCGCGCTTCTTAACGACGTTACCGGTATTATTGTAAGCATCGACGATTTCAGCGGCGAGGGCTTCGGACATGGCAGTACCCTTACGACCAGCGGCAGCGAGCACCACCCAGCGAAGGGCCATGCTGTTTTGACGCTCGTGGCTCACTTCGACGGGCACTTGATAAGTGGCACCACCGACGCGACGGCTCTTTACTTCGAGTTTAGGACGGCAATTTTCGAGCGCTCCGAGAAGCAACTCAACAGGGTTACCTTTCACTAATTTTTCGGAAACTTTTTCAATGGCGCCATAGACGATGCCTTGGGCGATCGACTTCTTGCCAGACTTCATGACAATATTGATCAGCTGGCTGACTAAGGTGCTACCATAGCGAGCGTCCGGAAGGTGGACACGTTTGACTGCTTTACGACGACGAGACATGGATGAGAAAAATCAGTGGTTAGAAATTAAACTTTCTTTTCCTTCGGGCGCTTCACGCCATACTTGGAACGGGAACGACGACGCTTTTCGACGCCTGAGCAATCGAGAGGGCCGCGCACAATGTGGTAACGAACACCTGGAAGATCTTTTACGCGACCACCACGAACGAGTACCACGGAGTGCTCTTGGAGCTTATGTCCTTCGTCAGGAATATAGCTAATGACTTCTTGGCCATTGGTCAGACGCACCTTGGCGACTTTACGTTGGGCGGAATTCGGCTTCTTAGGCGTACGAATCATGACCTGCACGCAAACGCCTCGACGGAAGGGCGAGTTGTTCAAGGCGGGAGACTTGGACTTAGCCTTGGGTTGAAGGCGAGGTTTACGGACGAGCTGGTTGATGGTAGGCATGGACCTAAGGAAATAGGGAAAAGAGGGTTTGGGCATAGGGCTCAAAGACCCTCCTGCAAGCGGAAAGTGCGGGGATTTTAAGATTTCTTTACTTATCCCATTTCGACGGCTCGCCGCAGCCCACTTTTTGGGCGGGACAATTAGGCAATCACACGCAAGGATGCGCACCCCGTATGCTCCGCCGATTTTTCTTAGCTTCTGCCACTTTACTGTCTTGGACCACACTCCCAGCTGCCGAGCCAAACGCACCCACTAAGTCCATCGCCCCAGCCGCGAAATCGCCTGCCGGACCAACGGCTAATAGTGCTAAAAACCCAGCAAATACTGATAATTCAAGCAAAGAATCCGTGGACGCCGAAATTGTCCTTTTGGCCGGACTCCCCCTCACTAAAGGCAACGAGGCTATCCTTAGTTACGCCCGCCAAACCTACATTAAATCCGACCTAATTCAGGACGATGTCCTACGTCAGGCGGTCCGGACGGCCCTCGCCAAAATCGAGGATCACCCCGAAAGTGCCGGCAATCTCAAGGAACAACACCTCGCCGCAGTTGGCGAATACTTCCTCGGCCAAGCCATGGAGGCACAAAAAGCCAACAAAATCCAAGAATCCCTGCGCCTAGCCCAAATTTCATCCCGCATAAGCCCGGGGAACAATAAGTCTAAGTTATTGTTAGCCAACATCTTACATTCAAACTACGGCCGCACAGACGAGGCGATTGCGACCCTCTTCAACGGGTTGGAGTTCTTAAATATTAACGACCCCCTCGGGCGCGACTACCTCGAGCGCTACTTCCAGCTCTTACAACTCAGAGAACGCGACCTCGAGGTGATCACCCAAAGCCTAAAAATTCTCCAAAACAGCAAAGACCTTCCCTCCAATACCAAACAAACCGTCTCCCTGGCAGCAGCGACTTCGCTGTACTGGGTTGGTCGCTACCCCGAGTGTGTTAATATAATTAATATTAATGCACTGGATACTCAAGGCAACGGCTTGCTCCTAAAGGCCCGCGCACTTTTTGACGGCGGTAAAACCGCCGAGGCGGTGGCGTTACTCGAAGCACGCACGTCAGATTTTTCCGGCGCCACCAAGGACGCAATCTATTCGCAACAAGCACGCTTTCAATTGTTACTCGGCAAACCAAAGGTGGCACTCACCGTGACCAATGAGCGTATCGCGCTCGACGAAAAAGCGCCCTTCCCACACTTGATGCGCTTGCAGTTACTCGACCGCTTAGAACTAAAAGATGAATACGATAAAGAGCTGCAACTCATTGCGGATCGCTTTGCCGATAATTCTTCCACAATGTTGGCGCTCGCCAACTTTGCTGCCGAACGTGGCTTTGATGGTATCACGGCGAGCCTAGCGGATGCCGCAGCTGGCCGCGGTTTTGATCGCGCGACATTCATCGCACTGTACCTCGAAGCCTTACTCAACGCCAAGCGACCCGAGCAAGCGATTGCGATGTTTGAACAGCTCAACGCGGCCGAGCGTAATTTATTCAACTCCAACCTTCCCGTTGTGCGCGCCCTCGTGGGTATTGCTTACCATGCCCGACCGAAGAAGGATGAAGCCGCCACTAAGAATGATCGCATGATCGGCGATCGCTACCTCCAAGAGCTCACTAGAGCCAACAATCTCGGGCCTGAAGCGTACCGCTCGGTGGGTCGAAAATTAAAAGATGCCCATGCCACTGACGCGGCGGTGCGCATTCTGGAAGCCGGCGTAAAATTGTTCCCGCACTACTCGCAACTTCGCGCGGAATACATCGGCGCACGTATTCTCGCTGGCCAAACCGATGCCTACGGCACCCGCAAATCTGTAGCCGATGAACTCGAAGATTTATTAATGCTGCGTCGCCCGTCACCACTCATCTGGCACGAGGCACTCGCCTGGATGCGCTCGGAGGCCAAACTTTCGAAAGAACAAGCGGCGCGACTTGAGAAAGCAATTGCACCACTGGCGCGGCCCGACCTCGACCAGAAAGCCCTCGCCGGACGCTAAGCCAAAATGGATCTCGCCGCCCAACGCGCTCGCTTGATTGCCGAGCTCGAACCTTTCGCCGACCATCATGAACGGTTTCAATACGTGATCGATCGCGCCAAGACCACACCTAGCCTGCCCGCCGAATTAAAACTCGATACTTTCCTTATCGAGGGCTGCACCTCCAATCTCTGGCTCATTCCGACGATTGAAAACGGCGTCTGCCATTTCCGATGCGACGCCGACTCACTCATCACCAAGGGCATCGCTTCGCTCGTCTGTGAATTTTACGAAGGGGCCACCGCTACTGAAGTCGCCGCCACCGATGCTGATTTTTTAGCGACGGTCGGCATCACCCAACACCTTTCGCCCAATCGACGCAACGGCCTTGCGAACTTGGTCGGTAAAATCCGTGCCTTCGCCAAAGTGGCGGCACAATCCTGATAAGGGTCATCGAATTTACTTTTGCTTGGAGTTTTAAGCGAAAGTGATTTGCCCCCCATGCAGAGTCGGTTCTGATGCTAGCAGTCGCATGCACACACTGACTCAACCCAATCCGCGCTTACGGTGGCTGTGCTTCGCCGCGCTGGCGTGGGCCGTACTCGTACTGCAGGCCGGAGGTTTCACCACCAGCATCCGAGCCGGAATGGCTTTTCTCGATTGGCCGCTGTCCAACGGCTCCATCAATCCTCCCGGCTGGCTAACGGAAAATGATAAATTCGCCGAACACTCCCACCGCCTCGCCGCTATTGGACTCGGACTCCTCACCATCGCCATCGCGATCGCACATCGACTTCGTGAATCGCGTCCACTCATTCGCCTAGGTTCTTACCTACTCTTCGGCTTAGTCCTCTTGCAAGGTGCCCTCGGCGGACTTCGCGTCTTACTCGATAAACTTAATATCGGCGGCGACGGAAATTTAAAAGCGGTGGGCTTCGCCGTGGCACACGCCGTCAACGCCCAACTGACAATCGCCCTGCTCGCAATCATCACCTTAGCCCATACGCGCACCTGGCAAGCGTCACCCGCCTCCGCACCGCTTATCGAACGACGCCGAGGCCTCATCGCTGTAGTCTTAGTTTTTTCCATAATTTTAATTGGCGCTATCATGCGACAAAACCATTGGACAACTTGGGTGTCCTCTGGCTTCTCTGAGAAAATTTTCCTCCCTGAAGGCGACGGCGCCGCTTGGCTCGTGAATTTACTGCACCGTAGCGGCGCACTGCTCGCCGGATTTTTTATATTATTTTTTGCCTGGAGCGGCGAACGACCCTTGCGACGCGGCGCTACACTCAGCGCGCTGCTGATCGCCCAAATCAGCCTCGGCATTTTAAGCATTCAATTACCGCTCAATCCTCACGTACGCACCGTTCACCTAGTCGTGGGTGCAGCCCTGTTTTCCACACTGTGCATTCATGTCGCCCTCGCGCACCGACAAGTCGGACGGCTCAGCGAAACTTAACTTCCATCGATTTGCCTTTTAACCTGTGTCAAAACTCGTCACCACCATCGTATGAGCGCTAAAGCCGGATCCCTTCCCGCCGCCTATTGGGAGCTTAC
>CAIVVQ010000064.1 GCA_903909465.1 uncultured Opitutia bacterium
ACTCGATTGCGTTTCAGTTGCGGAACATGGTGGAGGAAAATGCGTCGGCGCAATCGAAGCGTCTGCGTGAAGATAAGAGTGGCTTGGCGTCGGACCCTGGTTCGTGGGGTCGTGCCTTAAATCGCCTGCGTGATGCGGGCATGTCGGACAAGCAAGTCGCCAAGCGTTTGAATCATATTCATGTGCAACCCGTTTTAACGGCGCACCCAACGGAAGCGAAGCGGGCGACCGTTTTAGAAATTCACCGCGAAATTTATAAATTACTCGTCCGTCGTGAGAACAGTATGTGGACGGTGGCTGAGCAGCGTGCGATCCGTGATGAAATCAAGGTCGCCTTGGAGCGTTTGTGGCGCACGGGTGAGTTTTACCAGCAAAAGCCCGATGTGCAGTCGGAATTACGCAATATTAACTACTTCCTTTCGAATGTTTTCCCGGACGCGATTGTCAGTATGGACCTGCGTCTGCGTCAGGCCTGGGATGAAGCCGGTTTTAGCGCTGAAAAGATTTCACACCCTGACTCAATGCCGATGGTGACGATGGGTACGTGGGTTGGTGGGGATCGTGATGGTCACCCCTTGGTGACGGCTGAAGTCACGACGAAGGCCTTAAATCTTTTCCGCTCCACTGCGCTACAGATTGTGAGTGATCGTCTCACGCTGTTGGGT
Source organism: uncultured Opitutia bacterium (assembly GCA_903909465.1). Classification (GTDB taxonomy): domain Bacteria; phylum Verrucomicrobiota; class Verrucomicrobiia; order Opitutales; family UBA953; genus UBA953. The sequence goes on from CAIVVQ010000064.1 coordinate 666, forward strand.
CAGCGCTTATCGCTCGGCGACCACTTGCAAATACCTCCAGCGGTTTTTGTGAGAACGGTGGAGAAGCATGCCGTCGCTTTGGGTGAAATTGGGGCACAAGCCATGGCGCGAAATATTGGTGAGACCTGGCGTCAGTATATTAATCTTATACGCTTACGCCTACCCGCAACCGTGGGAGAGTGTGCACCTGGTATGCATAAAACACCGGATGGTGTCGTTGCCGATTTACTTTTCTTACGTGAGACCTTGATTGATGTCGGTGCGGCGCAGATTGCCCGTTATGAGTTAGACCCATTGATTCGTTTCTTGCGCACCTTTGGTTTCCACATGGCGACCCTGGATATTCGCCAGAACAGTGCGTTCCACGATAAGGCCATTTCGCAGTTGATGACGGTCGCGGGGTTGGATGACACCGATTACGCACACTGGGATGAGTCCCGTCGATTGGGCTTCTTGGATTCCGAACTGCGCTCCACGCGTCCCTTTATCCGCTCGCAGGAATCGATTGGCGCTGAAGCCGACGCGGTCTTGGCCTGTCACCGTTCTTTAGTGGAGCATATTAACCAATACGGCTCAGCCGGTTTGGGTTCGTTGATTGTCAGCATGACTCGTTCGGTTTCCGATTTACTCTCGGTGTACTTGATTGCGCGTGAAGCTGGCTTAACGGCAGGCGGCTCGGATAGTCCCTATTGTTTACTACCGGTCGTTCCACTCTTTGAGACGATTGATGACTTAGAAAAGAGCACAGCGATTTTGGATGATTTCTTGGCGCACCCCGTGACCCGACGGACCCTGGAAATGCGTCGTGACGCCGGTATTTCGGATGGTCTCACGCAACAGGTCATGATCGGTTATTCCGATTCGAATAAGGACGGCGGTATTTTAGCTTCGCTGTGGAACCTTTATCGCGCGCAGCAAAACTTAACGAAGGTCGGTGAGAAGCACGGCGTGCGGATTATTTTCTTCCATGGTCGTGGCGGCACGATTTCACGTGGTGCAGGCCCTACTCACCGTTTCATCGATGCGTTACCGCGTGGTAGCATCAATGGTGAGCTTCGAGTGACGGAGCAGGGTGAAAGTATCACCCAGAAGTATGCGAATCATATTACTGCCGTAAATAATCTGGAGCTCTTAGCGGCGGGTGTGACTCAGCATACTTTATTAGACGAAGTGGAGAAGTCTGAGAATGCCGCGTTGGGCAAGGTCATGGATCGCTTGGCTGAATTCTCACGTGAGGCCTACCAGTCGCTCATTCGTACCCCACGTTTTATTGATTTCTTCCGTCAGGTGACCCCGATTGATGTGATTGAGGCGAGTCGGATTGGCTCGCGTCCCTCGCGTCGGACCGGTGCAGCCTCCTTGGAGGACTTGCGGGCGATTCCCTGGGTGTTCTCGTGGAGTCAGGCACGCTTCTACCTTTCAGGTTGGTATGGTGTTGGCTCTGCCTTGGCGCGTTTGAAAGAAGAAGACCCTAAGGGTTACGAATTAATCAAAGCGAATTACAATACATGGGCACCCATTCGTTACATGTTAAAGAATGCATCCACCAGCGTGATGGCGGCGAATCGCAGTATGATGCGTCTTTATGGTACGCTTGTGAGTGAGAAGAAATTAAAGAAACAATTCTTGGATAATATTTTAGCTGAGCACTCGTTGGCGCGTAAGATGTTAAACGAACTCTCGAATGATCAGCTCACCGAGGGTCGTCCGCGTCTACGCAAGGTCATCATGCTGCGTGAGTCGGCGATCGATTTACTGCATGAGCAACAAGTCGCACTGCTTAAGGACTGGCGTAAGCGCATTGCAGACGGCGACCGCAAGGAAGCCGACGCCTTATTGCCGCAGATGTTGCTATCGTTGAATGCGATTGCCGCTGGCCTGCAGGCAACGGGCTAAGCGCTTACACGTGCTTCCAGAACTCGGTCAGGAACTTAGTCGCGAGTTGGGCTAGAAAGACGATGTTCCAGAAGATCAGTTGTAGGCCGAGTGAAGGGCCAAAGCTCATGGAGAGCACTTGAGTTGTCGCACTGGTCACTAACATGATCACGGTGCCGGTGCATAGTGAGATGACGAGCGTTTGAACCGCCTGTGGGACGAAGCCCGAGAGGCTAGTGTCAGCCATGCAGATAGCACCAAAGGTAAGGCCGACGGAGAAGAGGCCGACTAGGCCGATGCCTACAAGTGAACCATCCTTGCCGAAGAAATGCTTGGCCGCTTGGCGACCGAGGACAGGGACGTAGATGAGTACCATAGCGACTGCTAACCAAAAACCAATTTCGTTACCGCTACCGTAGGACTGACCTAGGATTATTTCGGCATAACTTTTAACGACGCCTTCGAAGGTGAGGGGTGGAAGTGAGGGTAGGTTCATGTCTTAGGATTAAATTAGGTTATGTGTAGTGTCACTATTTAAGGCGTGTCTGATACCGCGTTTATCGGGTCCACTCCTCGCGGGCAGAAGCCCAAAGGTCATAGTTCAAAGGTTTCTTGCCCGTGGGGATGAGTCGGTAGTGTCCACCCGAGGCTTTGATGATTGCGAGGCCCGCGGCGACATCCCAGAGGTTGGTGCCTGATTCGTAATAAGTATCAGCCGCGCCTTCTCCGACGTATGCCAGGGCGAGGGCAGCGGAGCCAATCATACGAATCTTTTTATAGCGAGAAACCTCACGCATAAAAATTTCCATGGCGGGGGCAGATTTATCCGCTGCGGCAGGGAAGCCCGTCATGATGCAGGCATCGGAGATTTTATTAACCCAGGCAGGAGTAATTTTCTTCCCGTTGATATAGGTGCCGTCACCCGGGATGCCGAGGTAGGTTTTTTGAGCGGTGAAATTAAAGATGACGCCGAGGACGGGTTCGGTTCCGCGCATCAAGCCGAGCGATACGCAGGTGCAGGGCTGATTTCTAAGATAATTATAAGTGCCGTCGAGGGGGTCGACGACCCAGTAGAGTTTGTCGCTGGCAAAGAGGCTCGCGTCGCCACCGAGTTCTTCGCCGATGATGGGCAGGCCAGTGGACTTTAATTGTTCGCGGACTAAGGTTTCCGAATCCACATCGGCTTGCATTTTAACATCATCGTCGGTTTCGGCGTTGATGGTGCGTGAGGCGCTGTGGTGAAGCAGATTGCCCGCGGCCCAGGCGGTCTGGAGGGCGATTTCCTTGAAAGCGGAGGGGGAAGGTTGGGCCACGTTGAAAAACTAAGCCTAGGCCTCACGTGGGTGCAATCCTATGATGTTGGGCCAAGGAGATGGGCCCAAAATAACAAAGCCCGAACCTTGCGGAACGGGCTTTGGTGTAAGCGTGCGTGGCTAATTAAGGTAGTTCGGTCGTACCCATCAGGTAGCGATCGCATTCGCGAGCGGCGCCACGACCTTCATTAAAGGCCCAGACCACTAGGCTTTGTCCGCGACGGCAATCGCCCGAGGCGAAGACGCCGGGGAGGTTCGTCGTGTACTTTTCATGGTCGGCTTTGATGTTGGTGCGAGCATCACGTTCGACGCCGAGGGCATCGAGGAAAGGCTGCTCGGGTCCGAGGAAGCCCATCGCGAGTAAGACCAGTTGAGCGGGCATTACTTTTTCGGTGCCAGGTATATTTTGCGGAACGAACTGACCTTTTTCGTTCTTCTTCCATTCCACTTGAACGGTGTGAACCGCTTTGACGTTACCAGTGGCATCATTTTCAAATTTCGTGGCCGTGGTGACGTAGACGCGAGGGTCGGAGCCAAATTTGGCGGCCGCTTCTTCTTGGCCGTAGTCGGTCTTAAAGGTCTTGGGCCATTCGGGCCATGGATTGTCCTTTTGACGAGTCGCGGCAGGCTTAGGCATGATTTCAACCTGAGCGACGGACTTGCATCCATGACGAAGGGAAGTGCCCACGCAGTCGGTTCCGGTGTCGCCGCCACCGATGATGACGACGTCTTTACCTTTGGCGGTGAGGAAGTCAGCACCTGGGCCATCGTTGAGAACAGCTTTCGTGTTGGCGCTGAGGAAATCCATGGCGAAGTGAATCCCTTTACCTTCGCGACCAGGAATCGGGAGGTCGCGTGGTTTGGTGGCGCCGGTGCAAATGACGACCGCATCGAAATCCTTGCGGAGTTTTTCAGCGGTGATGTCGACGCCGACGTTGACGTTGCACTTAAAGGTAACGCCTTCGTCTTCGAGGAGACGGATGCGGCGGAGGACCACTTCTTTTTTATCGAGCTTCATGTTCGGGATACCGTACATGAGGAGACCGCCGGGGCGGTCGGCGCGTTCAAAGAC
>CAIVVQ010000065.1 GCA_903909465.1 uncultured Opitutia bacterium
ACGCCTCGCTTCCGGCCGCGCCGCACCACACCCAACGATCGCCCAATCGAGCGAATCCCGCTGATTATTTCTGGGGCTTTACATTTTCCCTCACCTTTATCACGCTCAACTCCTCTCATATGAACGCACTCGAGCAACTCCGCCAACACACCAAAGTCGTAGCCGATACCGGTGACTTCGCCGCCATGAAGGCCTTCAAGCCTTTGGACGCGACCACCAACCCCAGCCTCATTCTTAAGGCCGTCTTGATGCCTGAATACAAGGTGCTCCTCGACAAAGCCGCCAAAGACAACGCGAGCAAAGGCGTTCAAGCCGCCGTCGACGCGCTCCTGATCTCCTTCGGCACCGAAATTCTAAAGATCGTCCCCGGTCGCGTCTCCACCGAAGTCGACGCCCGCCTGTCCTTCGACAAAACTGCCACCATCGCCAAAGCCAAAGAGCTCATCGCTCTCTACAAGGCCGCCGGCATTCCCAAGGAACGCATCTTAGTGAAGATGGCTTCCACCTGGGAAGGTATTCAAGCCGCTGCCGAACTCGAAAAAGAAGGCATCCGCTGTAACCTCACCCTCCTCTTCTCCTTTGCTCAAGCGGTTGCCTGTGCCGACGCCAAGGTACAACTGATTTCTCCGTTCGTGGGACGTATCTACGATTGGCACAAAAAATCCCAAGGCGCGAACTGGAACGAAGAAGCTTCGTCTGGCGCTAACGACCCTGGCGTACAATCCGTTCGTCGCATCTACGCCTACTATAAGAAGAATAATATTAAGACCGAAGTCATGGGTGCTTCGTTCCGTAACACCGGACAAATCAAAGCGCTCTGCGGTTGCGATTTACTCACCATCGCGCCCGACCTGCTCGACAAACTTTCCAAAGACGAGGCTTCCGTACCTAAAGTACTCGACGCGCAAAAGGCAGCGAGCGAAGGCGAAGCGGCCAAAGTTTGGGGCGAAAAAGAATTCCGCTGGCACCACAACGAAGACGCCATGGCTACCGAAAAAACTTCCGAAGGCATCCGCGCCTTCGCAGTCGACGGCAAGAAGCTCGACGACATGGTCGCCAAGGCAATAGGCTAAAAAGCCCTATAAAATAAGGCCAAAATCAAGGTCGGACGCGTGTCCGGCCTTTTTTATTTCCGACGCTGACGAACCGCTTCAAACAAAACAATCGCCGCGGCACTCGACACATTTAACGAGTCCGAAAGCCCAGCCTGTGGAATAGAAATTTTCTCGTCGGCACCTTCTAACCAGAAATTCGAGAGTCCGTCTTTCTCCGATCCGAGCAACAACGCCACCGGACCACGACAGTCCACTTCCCAAAACGTTTTTGTCGCCGCCGGAGTCGTCGCCAATGTGCGCACGCCTTTTTTCTTCATCCACAAGGCGGCTTCTTCTGATGTACAAACCGCCACGGGCACCGAGAACACCGCACCCTGCGAAGATCGTACAACGTTCGGATTAAAAACATCCGTCACGGGCTCACACACAATCAAAGCCTCACATCCGGCAGAATCCGCGGTGCGCAACAGCGCGCCAAGATTACCCGGCTTCTCGATTGATTCTGCGACCAACAGCAACGGCTTATCCGATAAATTTAAACGCTCCAAAGAGCACTCCCAGGTGTGAGCCACACCCAGCAAGCCATCAGGTCCTTCACGTCCACTCATCTTCTCGAACGCAGAACGACCGACCTCACAACAGATAATTCCGGCCGAACGACAGCGCGAAACGAGTTCGGCGGCTTCGCTGCCTCGAAACATTTCCGGACAGAAATAGATTTCTTCGACTTTAACCTTTCGCTCCAGGGCCCGACCCAATTCACGCAAACCTTCCGCAATAAAGCGTCCACGTGCCTCGCGCTCGGGGCGATCACGCAGGCGGGCCACGGCCTGCACGCGTGGGTTTTGTCGGCTCTGGATTATCTCGTCGGACACCGGACGATTTAAGAGGCATTCCCGCTCCCAGCGCAAGGATAGGCATTCGCCACAGGGTTAAGGCTCGACCTTCCCTCCACTCCTTAGAGTTTCCAATCATGTCCGACGCCGAGCAGCCTGATTCTTTGACCCCCGCCAAATTCCGTAAAGGGCCTTTCACTTACCACCAAGAGGTCGAAGTTGAAATCTCGACCATTACTAACCTCGGCGATGGCCTCGGCCGCGTCGACGGCTGGGTGATCTTCGTCGCCGGCGCCCTGCCCAAAGAAAAAGTACTAGTCAAAATCTGGCACAACGCAGCCAACTTCTCGCGCGGCGACCTCGTCCGCGTGCTCGTACCTTCCCCGCACCGCGTGCAACCACGCTGCGAACTTTTTGGTGAATGCGGCGGCTGCCAATACCAGAACATGGACTACGCAGAGCAGCTCGAATGGAAACGTCGCCAAGTGACCGAAGTGTTTGAACGCCTTGGCGGACTCAAGATCGATGTCCACCCCACCCACCCTTCGCCTAAACAATACGGCTACCGCTCTAAAATCACTCCACACTTTTTGGCCCCACGTCGTGCCGATTTTCCCATCGGCTTTCTCGCCACGGGTACCTCTCGTCGCGTGGTCGATGTGGCTAAATGCCCGATCACCACTGACGCCATCAACGCTGCCTACGGACGGGCCCGCAAAGAAATCCGCAGCAATCCCGGACAGTTTGAACGCGGCTCAACCTTGCTCTTTCGCGAATGCGAAGAAGGTGTGGTCTCTGACTCGCGTCAAATCGTCACCGAAAAGGTCGGTAAGATTAAATTAAAATTCCTCGCCGGTGAATTTTTCCAAAACAATCCCTCGATTCTCGAATCGTTCGTTCAACACGCCATTCAATTGGCCAAAGCCTCCGGCGCGAAACACTTAGTCGACACGTATTGCGGGTCTGGATTGTTCGCGCTCTCCGGCGCCAAAGATTTTGAATCGGTCAATGGCATCGAAGTCAGCGCCGAAGCCGCTCGCAAGGCCGCGGAGAACGCGACCCTCAATGGCTTCGTCAATTGTCGCTTCATCGCCGGCTCCGCTGAATCGATCTTTAAAAATATTCCCGTCCGCGGACCTGAAACCGCCGTCATTCTCGATCCGCCCCGCCGCGGTTGCGACGAAGCCTTCCTCGAACAGTTACATAATTTTGCACCGCGTCGCATCGTCTACATCAGCTGCGCACCCGACACCCAAGCGCGCGACTTGAAATACCTTTGCAGCCGCGGCTGGAAGGTCATCTCGGCCACGCCATTCGATCTCTTCCCGCAGACGCGTCACGTGGAATGCATCGCAGCCCTCGAGCGGGCGTAACGGACACAAAAAAGGGCGCCACTCGGCGCCCTTTTGTTTTATCTTAATTTAATTAAGCTTTCGCGGCGGATTCTTCCTCTTCGTCGGAACGCTCAACCTTCGAGATACCCAGGAGCATTTCGCCGTCCTTCAGACGCATCACGCGCACGCCCTTCGTATTGCGACCGGCGGTACAACGAATGTCAGAAACCTTCGTACGAATCGATTGACCACCCTTGGTGAGCAACATGACCTCGTCATTCTCCTGCACACTGAGCGCGCCGGCGACTCCGACGTCGGTACTAATGGCAATGACGCCCTTGCCTCCGCGTGATTGCTTACGGTAGACGGGCTCCTTGGTCTCTGGATCATCAAACGGCGTACGCTTACCAATTCCATCGATGCCGACCACTAACAGCGTACAGGTGGGGTCAACGATCTCCATCGACTTCACTAGATCGCCCTTATCAAGGTTCATGCCGATCACACCAGTGGTGTCGCGGCCCATCGAACGGACGTCCGATTCATGGAAGCGAATCGACATACCTGACTGCGAGATCATCACGACTTCGTTGTCGCCATTCGTGAGCTTCACCGAAATCAGCTGGTCGCCGTGCTCAATGTTCACACCGATGATGCCACCCTTACGGTAGTTGGCATACTTAGAAATCTCGGTCTTCTTGATCGTGCCGTTGGCGGTGCACATCATGAGGAACTTTCCTTCTTCAAATTCCTGCACACAAACCATGGCAGCCAATTTCTCATCGTCCTTCAAGTCGAGGAGACGAGCGATTGACTTACCGCGCGTGGCGCGAGCAGCTTCTTCGATTTCGTAAACCTTTTCCACGTAAACGCGGCCATTGTTCATGAAGAACAGAATGTGGTCGTGGGTATTTGCGGTGAAGAGGTGTTCAATGAAGTCGCTGTCCTCGTCGCTCGCTGCCTTAGAGAGCTCGGCACCCTTAGTGCCCTTACCGCCACGCTTCTGGAGGCGATACTGAGCCACGGGCGTACGCTTAATGAAGCCCGCATGCGAAACCGTCACCACGCAACCTTCGTTGGCAATAACGTCTTCCATCGCTAGCTCACCTTCGTGAGCCATAATTTTCGTCTTACGAGGCGAGAGGTGATTCTTAGAGGCTTCACGGAGCTCCTTCTTAATTAAGGTCAGGAGTTTTGATTCGCTGCTGAGAATCGAACGCAGCTCTTCCACGATCGCCATCAACTCGCGGTACTCAGCTTCAATCTTATCGCGCTCGAGTCCGGTTAATTGATAGAGACGCAGATCGAGAATCGCCACAGCTTGACGTTCCGAGAGGCCGTACTTGGACATTAACTTAACGCGGGCTTCATCGCGATTCGTGGCGGCACGAATAATTTTTACGAAGTCATCCAAGTTGCGCAGGGCAATCTTGAAGCCTTCAAGAATGTGGGCACGGTCTTCGGCCTTACGGAGACGGAAACGGGTGCGGCGGGTCACCACATCGCGGCGGTGCTCAACGAAACATTCGAGCATCTCGCGGATGTTCATTTGCTTCGGGCGGCGCTTGTCGAGGGCGAGCAGAATCACGCCGAACGAACTTTCGAACGCGGTGTGCTTGAAGAGTTTATTAATAACTACCTTGGGTGATTCATTGCGCTTCAGCTCAATGACCACACGGGTGTTTTCGTCAGACTCATCGCGAAGGTCGGAAACTTCATCGAGGATTTTATCGCCCACGAGTTGAGCGATGTGCTTCACTAATGAGGCACGGTTGGTGTTGTAAGGTAATTCAGTGAGGACGATCTGCTCCTTGCCGTTCTTCATCTCCTCGGTGTGGGCGACGCCACGGACGCGGACAATGCCACGACCCGTCTTGAGGTACTGCTTAATGCCTTCCTTGCCGTTAATCACACCACCGGTTGGGAAGTCAGGACCCGTAATAAT